>JANNWW010000053.1:0-13276 GCA_031409255.1 Crocinitomicaceae bacterium | reverse complement strand
TGTAACAATAAAAATTTGGTTTCATAATCCAAAAAACATTGGGAAAAATCAAGAAAAAAAATCAAATATATTTTTACCTGAAAAATTTTGGGTTAGTAGAAAATGGAAAAAAACTTCTGAATTTAGTTTATTCGATCAATTATCTAGCATTGAAAAAGATTTTGAAATTGAAAAAAAAGAAGATTTTAATTTTTTTCTCGAAGAAGATAAAACACTTAAATCAAATGCAAGAGCAAGTTTGCAAAAGCAACTTACTGATTTTATAAATTCCATACAATTCCATTACGTTCCAGCCATAAAAGACAGTAATTATTTTTCACATCTTTATGGGGAACTTCAACAAACCTTGTGGAAAACAAAAATTTCGAGTGTTGAAAAACGAAAAAATGAATTTGAAAAAGCAATTCAAGAGGAAACAGACCAACTTATGGAAGAGTTTAAAAACTCAATTGGTGGTGATGGAAATATTGAACCTGTATTTCAATTACCATCTGACCTAATAAATCTATTTAGAGCTTTAGTTGTTCAAACAGGAAATGTTGATTTAACATTAAGAGGTGACGGTTTTCAAGCAAAACTAATTCCAGAGATATTAAATTTTATTGCCATAAAAGAGATTTCTTTTACTGCAAAAAGTATAAAATCAGAATATAAATCAAAAAAATACTTCATTTGGGGATTTGAAGAGCCTGAAAATTCTTATGAATATCGAAATGCACAAATTCTTGCAGAAAAATTTAAAAATATTTATGCGCAAAATGCACAAATTTTCATTTCAACACATTCTTTCAATTTCTTATCTTTAAGAGGCGATAATATTGGAATTTATAGGATTTGGAAAGATAGTTATACAAAAGGTTCTAAAATAACAAAATTAAAAATAGACACAAAAGGGAAAATCCGCTTTGATTCTACAGCTTTATATTCTGATTGGGAACTTCTTCAAGATGAGCTTGGCTTTTTTTATTTAAACGAAGAACTAAATAAAATTTACGAAGAAAAAAGAAAACAAATAGAATTTATTAAAACAAAAACTGAAGAAATAGACAAACCAATAATTTATTCTGAAGGTTATAATTATAAGTTTCTTGAAAGAGCCAAAAAAGCGTTCTTACCAAATTTAGATATAGAAATAAAAGATTGTGGTGGTAAAAACGAATTACAAAAACTTTTTAATCTATTTGCAAAAACAGATTTTAATAGATTTCACATTTTTTTTGTGTTCGATTGTGATGCAAAAGGCTCGTATGATGCTTGCAAGTTATTAAAATCTAATTTTATTACACCATATATATTTCCAAAAAATATGAACAATAAAATAATTGAAATACAATCTGGAATAGAAAATTTATTTGATGCAGAAACAATTGAACTTAACGATGAATCTTTATTGTTTAGTATCACTGAAGTACATAGAGATGGGAAAATTACTAGCAGAGAAAGAAAATTACGTAAAGACAATTTTGAAAAGTATTTTTTAGAAGATAGAAATGAAGATAGTGACTTTTACAATTTTGAGGAATTATTTCAGACAGTAGAGGAGAAAATAAAAAACAAGGCATAACATATAAGGACTAAACCGTAATGCAGCATAGCGTAATTTCGGTTTTAGTTTGTTGTTGCAACTTTATTTTGATTTAGTTGAAGGGGATGTTATATTTGTGGGTGGGCAATTTAATTGTGCGAGGATGTTAATCATGAAAGTAAATACTATTTATAACAATGTGAGCAGTGTTTTTATTGCTCACATTCTTTGTTTCTTTGTGTTCAATTCATTTGGCCAATTAAATAAAATCAACTTTGAAATTTCAGATTCAACAATCATTCAATTCCCTATTTCAAATAAAAATTATTCTGAAGGTAATTCAATAAAGTTGTATAATAATTCGCTTTACTTTTTATCTCACGCTAGTGATACTCTGTTTTTATATTCATTGATAGATAAAAGCTACTCTTCAGTTGTATTTAATATTGAAAATGAAATAAAAAAAGGATTTGTATCCTACACTTTTTTTGTATGTAAAGATGGATATTGTTTAGTTGATATGAAAGGAAAAACAGCTTTACATCTTTCCAAAAATGGAGATTTACTTCATAAAATAAAGTTTAAACCAAATTCTAAATTTTATATTCCAGACGCCCCACTTTTCGAATATGATAGCGAACTTGAACAGTTCTTCATTTCAACGAAAATAAAAACAAACCGAGATGATTTTAAAAATAACAAAAAAAGACTTGCAAAATATTATTCAAGAGAAGGTTTAATTAGTTGTTTTGATAATACTGGAAAACAAATCAATGCAATTGGCAGATATGATTCCATATATTTGAATAATCTATATCAATACCAAGATCAATATTATATGAATCATTCAAACGGACTTTTACTATTATCACAACAATTATCTTCAAAAATTCTGATTTATAATTCTAAAAGTAAAAGTTTAGTTCAAATAGATTATCCAGCAGCTTTCGTTAATAACTCACAATATTATTCTTCAAATTACGATATGTCTACAGAATTACTTAATCAGATTGAGCTTGAATCATTACAGTTTGGTAATGTTGGATATTTAGGTTTTCAAAACCTATTTTCAAGGGTTTATTATTTGCCAATTCAAGATAGTTCAATAAAATATAAAAGTTCAACTGATGCTTATCAAAGACCACCCCCAAATACTTGCAGAGTTAAAAGTCAAAGAGAATTGATTCAAGATGAAATGTTTAAGAAAAAACCATTTTGTTTGCAAATTTTTGATGTTAATGGTCAATTACTTTTCGATAATTATTTTCCTTTCAAAGGGACTTTTATCTTGAACAATAATAGCTCTGATGAATCTAGCATTTTTACTTGTACAAGACGGAACAATTCAATTATTGTTTACAAGTATAAAATTAAATCATCCTATTAATCAAATACTCCTCACAACAGCCGTTTGGCAAGATTTTTCAGCCAGGGAACAACACAGAAAAACCGAGCCAAGCGTCAACCGTTTGCAACAAACACATAAAAAACAGCAACTATGAAAGCAAAACCACTAACAACACTTTTACTCTATACACTAACAGTTCTCTTGATAGCATCTTGCTCCAAAACAAAGACGAATAGTTTAAAAGTGAAGTTCACTAATAGGACGGGTTATAAGTTGAAAAGTCTGAAAATTGGTGAACATAGAATTGAAAATCTTGAGCTTAACCAAACGTCAGATTTTATTTTCTATCAGAGTATGACATTAGACGGAAGTATGCCAGTCTTGTTAGCAGAAGCAAAAATTAATGGACAGAAAACAAACCAAACTGTTTCGGACTGTGCAACTATGTGGAAAACCATTTATGAAGGAACTTATTATTTAGATATTCTTCTTATTCAAGATAATAACACGAGTAAATTACGACTAGATAAACAATAAAAGAGGGCGACTTTGGTTTTGCCAACTCACAAACCAATGCTTTTGAGTCGCATTCAATTTTCCCACCAATTACTATTACTTCTCCCAAAGACCAACCCAACACCCCTACCAGCAAACAGTTTTCATTTTGAGAATAACTTTTGACAATATCAGGGATTTAAAATTTATCTTTACATTCTAAATAGAAAATAATGTTTGAACAAACTTTTCAAGAATATAGACGGCATCTTACACAAAGATGCTGGCTGCGGTAGCGAATTAAATTACGTTGAGTAAGCCTTTTGTGTGTCGTTTTTAAAACACGTAGACGATTTAGAAAAGACAAAGCAACTGCTGCTGAATTAACTTATACAAGTTCAGTTACCTATAAAACAGCATTAGAATGAAAATAGAACTAGAAATTATTCCCATTTATTTATTGGAAGCATACAGCTTGCAGGTAGATAAAAATTTGCAATCGGCGTTTGAAAATTTGAAAGATGCAGAAATATCAACTGGCACTTTTAGTTTTTATACTTCGGTGTCCGCCATTACATCTTCTCGTATTGAAGGAGAACAAATGGAAGTGGATAGTTACATTAAGCATAAAATGCTAAACATAGAATACCTGCCTAATTTGGTGGAAAAACCCAATGATTTATATACCGCCTATTTATTTGCACAAGAAAATAAACTAACTAACACGAATTTTTTAAAAGCACATACATTGCTTGCCACTCATTTATTACCTCAAAATAAACAAGGTGTTTACCGCAAAAGCAATATGGTGGTAATGGAACATAAAACAGGAAGAATACAATATGAAGCAGCACCTTTTGGTGAAATAAAAAAATTGATAGACTTGCTTTGGGAAGATATTGAACAATTAAAAAAGCAACAGCTAACCACCGAAGAAGTGTTTTATTTTGCTTCATTTATTCATATCGTATTTGTAAACATTCACCCATTTGAAGATGGAAATGGCAGAGCAGGACGATTATTAGAAAAATGGTTTATAGCCGAAAAGTTGAGCAAAAAAGCTTGGTATGTACAAAGCGAATTAAACTACTACACTTTTGCAAACGACTATTACAAAAATCTAAACAGGTTGGGAATGTTTTATGAAGAATTGGATTACACGAAAGCACTACCATTTTTATTAATGCTGCCTAATGCATTAAAACAAGATTAATGAACGAATCAGAAACACGAGCAGAACTAATAGATCCCAAGTTAAAGGCTTGCGGTTGGGGAGTTGTAGAGGTTCAGAAATTCTTCGATCAAATCCCGCTCACCGCATGGGAATTCTACATCGGCGGCTACCAACCCGCTCAAAAATGGCTCAAAGACCGCCGTGAGCGCGAACTTTCCTTCGACGACATTTTGCATTACCAGAAAATCATTGTTGCGTTGAGTGAGACAGAGAGGTTGATGGGGGAGATAGATGAGATTGGGGTTGTATAAGTAATAGATTAAAATCATGAAGCACATTAAAAAGAAAGCGATTGAATTAATAATTCCGGAAGATGCAAAGGTGTTTGACAATAATCCCTTGATCAAACATGAAAAACCAGATTATAATCAAGTTCTTGTATTACAAAGTGAAAATGAAGAGAAAGTGTCTCACTTTTTTGTTAAAAAAGGAAAAGATCAATTTTTTTATCCAATTGTACCTCTAACTTTAGTGAATTTTGACTTTGCATATCAGTTGAATATACAAAGAAAAGTCCATGAGAAAAAAGCTCTTCGGTCTTTTAACAACTTCAAAATGAGTGATGGAGTAGATCTTCATCATTTTTATAGATATTATGGATACACTAGTAATTGTGTGATTTCCTTGTTTACTGCTTTAGAAAGTTTTGTAAATTATTTAATTCCTGATGATCACATTTTTGAAAAAGAAATCAAAGGAAAACGAATTGAACTTTATAACAAGGAACAAATTCAGCGTTGGTTAACGACTGATGAAAAAATAAAAGATGTTTTATTTTCAATTACAGGTAAAAATTTTTTTCAAAAGTTATCAGAGCATACAAGTAGAATTGATAATTTAAAAAATCTTCGAGATGAGTTAATTCATGTTAAAGCAGATGCAAATTTAGAAAACCAAAAAAGTATCATTAAAAAATTGATAGATTTTAAATATGATGATACATTAGAATCAGTTTCTAAATTTATCAATTTCTATAAACCTAATTTTATAGAAGAATGTAATTGTGGAATAGAGTTTTAAATTATTTAAAAAAAAATGATAAAATATGTTCCCATTTTTACTGAAATTTCCTCGTGGAACAAAGAACCGTTTTCAAACACAGGAGGTACACGTCTTAAAAACATCTATTCGCCTGTTGATTCGAATGAAAAATACTTTTTCAAAGGATCGAAGAAAGCTAAAGATGGTACATTACGTTATCCCATGGAATTTTGGAGTGAAATTGCTGCCTCGAAAATTGGACAATATTTTTGTTTTGATATATTAGATTATAACATTGCATACGATGAAAATGCGATTCAAAAAGTAGGCTGTATTTCCAAAAGTATGATCCAAAACGGAAATACACTAACAGAAGGTATTGAATATTTAAGAGGTTATGATCGATCGTATAATCCTGAAAAAGATGAAGATCGGTATACATTTGATTTTATAAACAAATCTTTATTCAAGTTTAATATCGACCTCTCTGAAAAAGAAATAATTAAAATCATGATTTTTGACGCACTCATTGGTAATTCAGACCGGCATCAAGAAAATTGGGGTATCATAACGGATTATAAAAAGTTTTTTTTAGAGATAGAGTCACAGTTAGAAAAATCAAAAACTTGGAACGGTAGATTAGTATTGTGGTACAAAAACATCACATTCAAAGGAGTAAGAATTAAACATTTAGATAAACGAAGTCAAGGAAAAAAACAAAGTGCATATACGCTTTATGCACAAAGTTTAATTAGCAATAAATTTTCTCCAATTTATGATAGTGGTTGTTGCTTAGGAAGAGAAAATGATGAAAATAGGATAACAGAATTGATTTCAGATGAAAATAAATTATTAAAATACATTGCAAATGGAAAAGCGGAAATACGTTTTTCAGAAGGACGTAAACCAAGTCATCAAGAAGTATTAAATTTTCTCCTTAAAGAACATCCTAAACTATTTCTAGAAATTCAAAGTAGAATTAGAAAAATATTCAATGAGAATGATTTGAGGCAGATAGTTTACAATCTTGATGCAAGATTACCTCAAGAGTTAAAAGAGCATAAATTGTCAGACAATAGAAAAGAATTGATGATTAAATTGGTAACTTTGCGCACAAGAGATTTTCTCAATTTAAAATGAACTCAATAAAGAAAATATATTTAATCTGGCGTAAAGGTCGTGGAGAGAGCCGGATTGCTATTGGTGTAATCGAGCGTAACTCAAACAATGGCGTTAGCTTTTCTTATTTACCTGATGGCGTTATAAAAGCACAAAAAAATGGGTTCTTTCATTACGTTGGTTTTCCGAATCTTGAAGAAAAATATACTACGAATGTTATTGAAACATTTGGACAACGCATTGTCAAATCAGAGCGAAATGATTTACAAGATTTTTATGACTTTTGGAAAGTAGATCTTTCTGAAAAAGAAGATTTGTATTACATGTTAGCCCAAACCCAAGGTTTATTGGCAACTGATAACTTTGAGTTTTTAGCTGATTTTTATCCAACAAAAGAATTAAATTTTATTTCTGAAATCACAGGTCTTTCTCACACCAATATTCAATCTGACATTCTTAAAGTTGGAGATAAATTGCGTTACGTAAGAGAAAAAGATAATAAAGAAGATAATGAAGCAGTAAAACTGTACAAAGGGGAAACTTATTTAGGTAGAATTAAATTAATTCATTCTAAAGTGGTGTTCCATTCTTCGCATAGTTTAGAAATTAGTGTATGTCACATTGAAAAAAATGGTACAATTAAACGAGCATTTATAGAAATCAAATCAGTTTAAAATACTAAAGATGTGTTTGACCGAAAGGCCAGGTACTCCCAAAAAAGACATTTATTAATAAGTGTCTTTTTTGCTTTTTATAAGTTTTAGTTTTTTTAATTATCTATATCCCGTTTGTGCGCCAAATTGCCGAGCCTCACGCCCTGCAACTTCGAGAACCCATCTTAAAATAAAACTGTTTTTTTAAACCACCCCAACTAACTCATTCAAGCAATACTCAATCCACACAAAAAAAGAACAGGCCTTGCGAAAATAAAAATAACTCTTTCTTTCGCACTTTTTCTAACTAGCGTTGTTATAAATTTATAAGCTAAATTGAATAGCTTATTGTTTGTATATTTGAATCTATGTCAAAGCAATTAAAAATTAATGGATTTTCGTTCACAGCATACAAAGCGCCTGAAGAGAGCGATTTCGACCGCCTGTTTGCTATTTTCAAGGAACTCATTGTGCATACTTCCGGAGATTTTGACGAAACAATAGATTGGATGCGCATTCTGGACAAGGAATACAAACTAACCACTCCAGACTATTCCATAGATGATTTTGTGGAAGATTTATTGAAACGCAACTTCATTCAGCAACGCGTTGGAAAAGGCGGAAAAGGCGAAACATCTATTACCCAAAAGATGGAACGCACCATTCGGAAAGCGGCCATGGAACAAATTTTTGGTCAAATAAAACGGGCATCTGCCGGAAACCATACAACAAAATTTACTGGAAACGGCGACGAAGCTTCGGGAGAATTGCGGGCCTTTCAATTTGGCGATTCGTTAGACAACTTGGCTGTTTCGGAAAGCATAAAAAATGCGCAAATAAATAACGGAATAGGGGAGTTTAAATTAACTGAAAACGATTTGCTAACGGAGGAGCATTTTTACAAAGCGCAAATGTCGACGGTTTTAATGATAGATATTTCGCATTCCATGATCTTGTATGGCGAAGACCGAATTACGCCTGCCAAAAAAGTAGCAATGGCCCTAGCTGAATTGATTTCTACGCGCTACCCGAAAGACACCTTAGACATAATTGTTTTCGGAAACGATGCGTGGCCCATTCAGATCAAAGATTTGCCTTATTTACAAGTGGGGCCTTATCACACAAACACGGTTGCTGGTTTAAAATTGGCAATGGATATATTGCGCAAGAAGAAAAATGCGAACAAGCAAATTTTCATGATCACAGACGGCAAACCCAGTTGCTTGAATGAACCAAACGGAACGTATTATAAAAACAGCAACGGTTTAGACGAATATATTGTGAACAAATGCTACGAAGCGGCGGCGCAAGCGCGGAAATTACAAACTCCGATTACCACTTTCATGATTGCGCAAGATTCTTATTTGCAGCAATTTGTAGATAAATTTACTGAAACAAACAAAGGAAAAGCATTTTTTACCGGACTAGATGGTTTGGGCGATATGATTTTCAACGATTATCAAAAAAATAGAAAGAAAAAACTTTAACAAGTTAATAGTATGACACATCCGAACATGGGTAACTTTGGCGAATTAAAAGCTGCAGGTTACAAACAAAAAAGTATCAAAGACGAATTGCGTCAAAACCTTATTTCGAAAATGCGTTCTGGAGAAAATCCTTTTCCTAACATTTTTGGTTACGACCAAACGGTAATTCCAGAATTGCAACGCGCCATTTTATCAAAACACAACATCAATTTATTGGGTCTTCGCGGACAAGCAAAAACACGCATTGCGCGCCTCATGGTTGATTTGTTAGATGAGTGGATTCCAATTATTGAAGGTTCAGAAGTAAACGATGATCCGTTTAATCCAATTTCGTTTTTTGGAAATCAGACAATAGCCGAACTCGGCGATTCAACACCAATTAAATGGTTGCACAAGAGCAAGCGTTTTTCTGAAAAATTGGCTACTCCAGATGTTTCAGTTGCCGATTTAATTGGCGATGTGGATCCGATTAAGGCCGCAAACTTAAAATTGTCGTATGCAGACGAGCGCGTAATTCATTTTGGAATGATTCCAAGAGCAAATCGCTGCATTTTTGTGATCAATGAAATTCCTGATTTGCAGGCGCGCATTCAAGTTGCGTTGCTCAATATTTTGCAAGAGGGCGATGTTCAAATTCGTGGTTTTCAATACCGTTTTCCGTTAGACATGCATTTTGTGTTTACGGCTAATCCGGAAGATTATACCAACCGTGGAAGTATAATTACACCGCTGAAAGACAGAATTGGATCGCAGATATTGACGCATTATCCGGGTACTATTGCATTGGCGAAGCAAATTACAAATCAGGAAGTGAAACTAGATGGCAGTCAGCGATCAGACATTTACATTTCAGATTTGGCGCAAGACATTGTTGAACAAATTTCGTTTGAAGCACGAGATAGTGAATTTATAGATGGAAAAAGTGGTGTTTCTGCACGGTTGAGTATTTCTGCTTTAGAAAATTTATACAGTGCGGCAGAGCTGCGCATGTTGAAAGGCGGATATGCAAGCACAAAAATTCGTTTAAGCGATTTTCAGGCCATAATTCCTGCAATGACAGGAAAAATGGAATTGGTATATGAAGGCGAACAAGAGGGGCCTCGTTTTGTTGCCGATCAGTTAATTTCAGCAGCAATTAAAACGCTTTTCGAATCGCTCATGCCCAAGATTCCGAAGTTCGACAAAGAAGGTGTGGAAACAGAATATACCAAAGTTCAAGAATGGTTTAAGAACAATAAAACGGTTGAGTTAACAGATGATTTGTCTGACGAAGACTACGAGAAAACAATCGGAAACATTCTTCCGTTGAATCATTTGGTTCAGTATTACCAACCCTTTTTAGAAGAAAAAGACCATACTTTTTTCAAGGAATTTGTGCTTTGGGCATTGGTTGAAGCAAAAAAACTAAGCAAATCTAGTTTGATGGAACATTATTGATGATTAAAAATAATAGAGGTCTTCATTCTTTTTTTGTTTAGGATGAATGATTGAATAAAAAAGGGTTCGTTGAAAAATGAACTCTTTTTTTTTAAACCTGAGTTTGATTATAAGTTCTTCTCAGATCGTCTATAACAAAAAATCCGCTTATCTTTGAATCACAAATTCCGAACTCATGAAACTGGTCCTAAACCAACAGCAAATTGCACAAAAAATTAACCGCCTTGCGCACGAATTGGTCGAGAATTCGTATGGCGAAACCGAACTTTTTATTGGTGGTATAATAGGCAATGGAGAAATCTTCGCAAAACAAATTGCTTCTATCGTTCGCGAAAACAGCAAGCAGAAGATTACGGAATTCACCATTGATTTGCACAAGGAAAAACCATTGGAACACCCAATTAACTGTTCGGTAGATCAAGGTCTTTTCAAAGGAAAAATGGTGGTTGTTGTTGATGATGTTATCAATTCAGGAACAACCATGCAATATGCTGTAATCAAAGTTTTAGAACAATCCGTTCGAAGTGTGAAAACGCTTGCTTTGGTAGATCGCATGCACCGCCGCTATCCAATTAAATGTGACTTTGTGGGTGTAACACTTTCCACAACTTTGGGCGAACGTGTTGAGGTTTTACCTTCCAATAATTCACTCGAGGCATTTTTGGTATGAGCAATAAAGTAACAGAATCGGAAAGCTATTATTCTAATTTAGAGCAACAATCTACTGCTGAATTGCTTTCTGGAATCAATAAAGAAGACCAAACAGTTGCGCTTGCAGTGCAAAAAGAAATTCCTCAAATAGAGAAATTGGTAGATGCAGTTGTGGAGCGCATGCAAAAAGGTGGACGGTTGTTTTATATGGGCGCGGGCACCAGCGGAAGATTGGGAATTGTGGATGCAAGTGAATGTCCGCCAACTTTTGGCGTTCCGCACGGAATGGTTGTAGGGCTAATTGCTGGAGGAGATTCTGCAATTCGAAAAGCGGTTGAATTTGCGGAAGACGATTCTGCACAAGGCTGGAAAGATTTGTCTGAATTTAATGTAAACGAAAACGATACCATTGTTGGAATTGCAGCATCTGGTTCAACTCCGTATGTGATTGGTGCGCTTGAGAAAGCGAAAGAAAAAGGTTTGCTTACCGGAGGAATATCTTGTAATCCAGATTCATTACTTGCTAAAACTGCAACTATTGCTATTGTTCCTATTGTGGGCCCAGAATTCGTAACTGGCTCAACGCGCATGAAAAGTGGAACTGCTCAGAAATTAGTTTTGAACATGTTGTCTACGGCAATAATGATTAAACTTGGTCGGGTAAAAGGAAACCGTATGGTAGACATGCAATTGTCGAATGAAAAACTGGTTGATCGTGGAACAAAAATGGTTGTTGAAGCAACTGGACTTTCCTATGAGGAAGCTGAAAAGCTGTTAAACGAAACGGGCTCCGTGCGCCTAGCTGTTGAATATTTTTTTAAAAATAATAACAATAAATAATATCTTTTAGTTGGATTAAATGATGGTCCTTATGCTGAAAGTGATAGAAAACAAACAAACAAAGCTTAAAAGTTTTTACTGTTTGAGCACAGCGAGTTTAAAAACTTTAGCGGAGAGCCGTGTAGTTTTCAAACTTTTGAGTACAGACCTAGACTTTTTGACTCTACCTTTTTTGTCAATGAAAAAAGGTGGAAAATAAATTTTATTTAAATGGAATATATTTACATACCGCTAGTTGCATTCTTAGGATCCATCCTCACATTTTTCTCTGGTTTTGGTTTGGGAACTTTGTTAACTCCCGTGTTTCTGATTTTCTTTCCAATTGAATTGGCAATTGCTTTAACGGGAATTGTGCATTTCCTCACTAATTTATTTAAATTGCTTTTGGTTGGCAAGCACATCGATTGGCCTGTTGCAGTGCGTTTTGGGGTTCCTGCTATTCTCTTTGCTTTTTTAGGCGCTTTTTTGTTGAATCGAGTAGGAGAAATAAACCCTTTTGGAAGCTACGAACTTTTCGGAAAGCAAAATCCACTTAAATGGAACAACATCTTTATTGGGTGCGTATTAATTTTCTTTGCTTTGTATGAGTTACTTCCAAAACTCAAAAACAAAAGCTTCGAGAAAGATAAATTAATCTTTGGCGGAATTTTGAGTGGTTTCTTCGGAGGGTTTTCAGGTCACCAAGGCGGTTTGCGTTCTGCGTTTCTAGTAAATGTGGGTTTATCGAAAGAAAGTTTCATTGCAACGGGCGTTATTATTGCTAGTTTCATTGATGTAACGCGTTTAGGAACGTATTTTAAGTCTTTGTCGCTGAGCGATTTAAAAGCCCAAAGTTTATTGCTTTCAATTTCTTGTTTGGTAGCTTTTGTGGGTGCTTATTTCGGAGCGAAGCTGTTGAAGAAAATCACTTTTTCTTGGCTCCAAACCTTCGTTGGTTTCTTTTTAATTTTCATGGGAATTCTGCTAGCAAGCGGAATCCTAGAAAAATAGGGAGTAGAAGAAATTGGATAAACAGTTTGAGATTTGAAAATCCAAAATACTTTCATTAACAAATCAATAAATTTTAGTTAAATCAGTTAATTAATTCTAAATTAAAGTACTTTTGTCGCTGAAATTTTAATAAAATACAAGCGATGAGTAATGCTTTAGGAAACCATATTCTTGTTGAGTTTATGGGGTGCGAGCCACATATTATGAATGATGTATCTGGAATTGAGCGCGACATGGTTGGAGCGGCTCAAAAGGCAGGTGCGACAGTAATTAATTCTACATTTCACCATTTTTCTCCCTACGGAGTTTCAGGTGTAGTGGTAATTCAAGAAAGTCACTTAGCCATTCATACCTGGCCAGAATATGGGTATGCAGCTGTAGATTTATTTACGTGTGGAGAGATGGATGCATGGATTTCTTTCGACCATTTGAAAGAATGTTTCGGTGCAAAAAGTTATTCGGCAATTGAAATGAAACGCGGTGCAAAACAATTACTTACACGCAACGACTTCGATA
>JANNWW010000052.1:0-26398 GCA_031409255.1 Crocinitomicaceae bacterium | reverse complement strand
GTAAACGACACGTTGAATGCCTATTTTGTAAAAAAAACGCCTATTCAACGCCAATTTCGAATTGTTGGAATCTATGAAACTGGTCTCGAAGATTTCGATAAAAAACTCGCCTTTGTTTATTTACCTCAAGTTCAACAGCTTAACGATTGGGGAATTCAGTCGCAAATTGTAATCGACGACACCTTATTTAACGGAACCATTATTGTACGCGCCGATGTGAAAGGAGGAAACGGAAACTACCGATACAATTGGGGTGAAGGTTGGAGCTTATCACCTGGATTTAACTTTATTGCAACAAAAGACACCACTTTTACGCTCATAGTTGCAGATTTCATTAATCGAATAGATGAAGCTGTGAATATTACAAGTAAAGTGTACGTGGAAAGTTCGGTTCCCGATACTTGTTATTTTTCCCTTAAAAGAAAAAATATTAGCACAAATTTTTACCGTCCAAAAGTTAATTCGCTAGGCGAAATTGAAAAGAAGTTTTTAGATGAAGACGGATTTCATTATTTAATTAAAACGCAAGAAGGCGATTTAGAAGCGCAATCTTTTCCGGGAAAAGGATCGTTTCACAACTACATTGGAGCGTATGAAATTGGAATTTCTGATTTTAATTTGATGGATGAACTTCAAAAATCAATCAAAAAAAGAGTTGAACTAAATCCAGATTTCCTGCAACAAGTTCAAGTTTCAACTATCAAAGAAAACGAAGCGGAACTTTTCACTTGGCTCGATTTTTTAGATTACAACCTAATTATAGTGGTGGTTTTAATGTTGGTTATCGGAATCGTAAACATGGGTTCAGCACTGCTAGTAATAATTATGGTGCGAACAAGTTTTATTGGATTAATGAAGGCAATGGGAACAAGCAATTGGATGATTCGCAAGATTTTCTTAGTCTACATCGGTCGAATGATTGTTTATGGAATGATTTGGGGAAATTTACTCGGTTTTGGACTTTGTTTATTGCAAGATCAATTCAAAATCTTACCTCTCGATCCGAAAGTTTACTACTTAAATGCAGTTCCAATTTCGATGAACTGGGGTTTCTTCCTGATTTTAAACATGATCACTTTGTCGGTTTGTTTGCTTGTATTACTAATTCCATCGTTCTTAATTGCACGAATTTCTCCCGCTAAATCAATAAAAGCACAATAAAACTAAATTCATCCAATAAATTAATTCAAGAACCGTTTCTATTTTTTACATTTGTTTATGCACACGAGATTTGTTTATTTAAGTTTGAAAATTAGCGGAATATTAATTGGTTTGACTTGTTCTAATTTCACTTTTTCACAGCGAAATATTCGTGATTCTATTATTGGAACACCTTGGGTTGGGATTCATTATGGATTAAACGGCACGAGCAAAGATTTAGCTCAGAAATTCGGCCTGCTCAACCATATTGGTGGAAAAGCTGGCTACAAAACCAATCAAAATTTTATTTGGGGAGTTGAAGGGAATTTTATCTTCGGAAATCAAATAAAATTACCCACCCTTCTTTCCAATTTAACCGATACCTTCGGAAACGTATTCGATGAAAATGGAAACATTGCACTAATTGCAGTTACTGCCCGGGGTTTTAACGCAAATTTAATGGTTGGAAAAGTGTTTCCCATTTTAAGTCCGAATGAAAACTCTGGCGTTTATACACACGTTGGCTTAGGTTATGTGCAACACAAAGTTCGAATTGAAACCCAAGATCAATATATTCCATTACTCGAAAAAAACTATCGAAAAGGATACGATCGTTATTCAACAGGAATTAATTTACATCATTTTTTAGGCTATTGTTACCTGTCAAATAATGGTTTAGTGAATTTTTATGGCGGATTTTACATGCAAGAAGGATTCACAAAAAACAGACGCGATGTGTTTTTTGATTTGCCTGATGTGCCTGTTTCATCAAAAACAATGGTTGAAATTCAATACGGATTCAAAATTGGTTGGTTTGTTCCAGTTTACCGAAGAAAACCAAAAGATTTTTATTTCGATTGATGCGTGCCCTATATAGTATAGGAGTTCGCGTACTTTTTATTCTCATGTGGTGCGCACATTTTTTTCATCCGAAAGCTAAAAAATGGATTCTTGGTCGTAAATTATCTTTTCCTAACATTCCCGAAAAAAAACGTGTATATTGGTTTCATTGCGCTTCCTTAGGTGAATTTGACCAAGGTTTACCAATCATGAATGAATTGAAAGAAAGAGAACCTGAAATTTTAATTTTGGTTAGTTTTTTTAGTCCTTCTGGAATGGAATTCTTCCACAAACGAGATCATAAAGTAGATTTTGTAGTTTATCTTCCACTTGATACCAAGCGAAAAGCAGAAAAATTTATCGCTCATTTTCAACCTGAAAAAGTGTTTTTTGTGAAATACGAATTTTGGTACAACCACCTGAAAGCTGCTCGCCGATCTGGAGCAAAAATTTATGGAGTTTCTTCTCTCTTCCGTCCTTCTCATCGTTTTTTTAAATGGTATGGAAGTTTTTTTAGAAAAGCACTTGGCTTATTTGATCACTTTTTTTGTCAAGACGAACGCTCAAAAATATTACTTGCTTCAATCGGAATTCAACAAACGTCTGTAACCGGAGATTCGCGCTACGACCGCATGTTGGCTGTAAAACAAAAAAACGATACAAATACAATATTAGCCCAATTCGTTGGCACAAACAAAGTGCTTTTATTGGGTAGTTCATGGCAAATCGAAGAACAATTATTTGCACCAGTGATAAAAGAATTAGCTAAATCTTGGCGAATAATCATTGCCCCACACGATGTGTCTGATTCTCATGTTCAGCAAATCATTCAGTTATTTGAAAACGAAACAATCTGTTATTCAAGTTTTCTGGAAAGCGAAAAACCAATCCTAATTCTTGATACAATTGGTCAGCTCACAAGTGCTTATCGTTACGCACATGTTGCTTATGTGGGTGGAGGATTTACGGGTAAATTGCACAATATTTTAGAACCTGGCGCATTCGGAGTTCCTGTTTTAATTGGCCCAAAATTCGAGCGATTCCCCGAAGCTGAATTATTCGTTCAGAAAAAATGTGCATGCATTGTTACAGATGCCAAAACTTTTCAATCTGCATTAGCGGAAATGGATCTGAAAAAAGAGGATATAGCTCTAGAATTGAAAACTATTTTTGAACTCAATTCAGGTACTGCGAAGCGAATTTGTACTGCTGTTCTAAAATAGTTTAGAAGTTCGGACTCAAATCGTGCGTTTTGTAGAAATCTTCAATGTATTTTACCGCTTCATCAGCAGTTTCAACAACGGTTAAATATTGCATATCGTCTGGCGAAACATTGTGTTCTTTTTCGAGCATAATGCGTTTCACCCAATCTACTAGCCCGTCCCAATAAGAATGACCAACTAAAACAACTGGACGTTTATTGATTTTCTTTGTCTGAATAAGTGTAATTGCTTCAAACAATTCGTCTAAAGTTCCAAAACCACCTGGAAGAATTACAAACCCTTGCGCATATTTCACGAAAATTACTTTTCGCACGAAGAAATAGTCAAAAGTGAGGTTGTGTTCTGAATCAATATATGGGTTAAAATGTTGCTCGAAAGGTAAATCGATGTTCAAACCAACAGATTTTCCGCCGCCTTGTTTAGCGCCTTTATTTCCTGCCTCCATAATTCCTGGTCCGCCACCTGTAATAACGCCATAACCAGCTTGAGCCAGTTTTTCGCCAATTTCAACGGCTAGTTCATAATACGGATTGTCTTCTTTTGTGCGCGCAGAACCGAAGATGGAAATACACGGACCAATTCGTGCCATGCGTTCGTATCCTTCAACAAATTCGGACATAATTTTAAATATTGCCCAACTGTCGTTTGTTTTGATTTCGTTCCAATCTTTGCGAATTGCGTTCATGTGTGTTCTAATTTGTGACTAAAATACTGCAAAGTTCTCTTGGTCTATTCTGAAAGCGCTGTTTTTATTGACAGTGAAATGTGTAGATGTTGGGTGGAAGGATTTAGTAGTAAAATAAATTCTAATTATTTTTCCCAAACTATTTTCTGCGAAGTGAAAACAGCTGACGTGTTTTTTTCGGAAGTGATTTGAAAACCATTCCTCAGATAGAAGTTCATAGGCAAAGGATACGGAGTTTCATCTGTTCGTGGAGAAGTGTTTTCAATTACAACCCAGCCGTTCAGTTCAGTTTCTTGTTTTTTCAATTCGTTTAATAGAGCTGCACCCAAACCTAAGCCTTGTTGCTTTCTATTGATAATGATTGCGAACCAACGTTCGTAGTTTCTATCGAAACAAAATCCCCAACCACAGATTTGTTCGCTTTCAAGTGCCAAAAAATGGACTTGATTTTCTAGTGTTGACAAATAAATTTCAAAACTTTCAAGCGAATCATGCGCAATAGAATTTGGGTATTCATTGTTCCATAAACTCATGAGTTCTTCTGATTGAATTGAGTTCAACTCATTAGTTTGATAGATTTTATTCACTTTTTCACTTTTAAATTTGCTATTTTCAACTGCTCCGCATGCTCCAACTCAATCTTCAAATACTTGGCAGTATACGATTTTTCGACATGTTTTTTAACCAAGTCCTCAGGTGTGCCCACACACAAGATTTGTCCACCATCGCGGCCGCCTTCCGGTCCTACATCAATTACATGATCGGCAACTTTAACGATATCTAAATTGTGTTCAATTACTAAAACTGTATTCCCTTCGTCAACAATACGTTGTAAAACATCAATCAACATGCGTATATCTTCGAAATGTAAACCCGTGCTGGGTTCATCCAAAATGTAGATTGTTTTGCCCGTACTTTTCTTTTGTAATTCTGTTGCCAATTTAATTCGCTGCGCTTCACCGCCACTTAAAGTTGTGGAAGGCTGACCCAGTTTCACATAACCCATTCCAACTGAATTTAATGTTACGAGCGCACGAGAGATTTTCGGAATACTTTCAAAGAAAACAGCAGCATCTTCGATGGTCATTTCAAGCACGTCGTTGATCGATTTTCCTTTGAATCGAACCTCTAAGGTTTCGCGGTTGTAGCGTTTTCCGTTACACGTTTCGCATTGCACATACACATCTGGCAAGAAATTCATTTCGATGAGTTTTAAACCGCCACCGCCACAGGTTTCACATCTGCCACCTGAAACATTGAAAGAAAAACGCCCAGCTTTGTATCCGCGAATTTGTGCCTCAGGAATACTTGCAAACAAGGTGCGAATTTCTGTAAATAAATTGGTGTAAGTTGCCGGATTACTGCGTGGAGTTCGTCCAATCGGACTTTGATCTATTTCTATTACTTTGTCTAAATGCTCTAAACCTTCAATTTTTTTGTAAGGCATTGGTTTTTTCACACCATTGTATATATGAGCATTCAAAATTGGATACAAAGTATTGTTGATTAAAGTAGATTTCCCACTTCCTGAAACACCAGTTACACAAGTAAACGTTCCGAGTGGAATTTCGAGCGTTACGTTTTTTAAGTTATTTCCAGTTGCTCCAATCAGTTTTAATTTATTTCCATTTCCTTTTCTCCGTTTTTTTGGAAGTGCAATTTCTTTTTCTCCTCTTAAATATTGTGTTGTAATAGAATCTGTTGAAATTAATTGGCTTAGCGGAGCGCAATTTAAGATTTGTCCTCCGTGAATTCCTGCTCCAGGGCCAATATCTACCACAAAATCGGCTGCTTCCATCATTTCACGGTCGTGTTCCACCACAATTACAGAATTTCCTGTGTCGCGCAATCGTTTGAGTGAATTAATTAAACGCGTATTGTCGCGCTGGTGAAGTCCAATGCTTGGTTCGTCCAAAATATACAACACATTCATTAGTTCAGAACCAATTTGTGTAGCTAGGCGAATACGTTGTGCTTCTCCTCCAGAAAGTGTTTTTGCTGAACGATGTAATGTTAAATACTCTAAACCAACTTCCAAAATGAAACTCACCCGCGAACGAATTTCTTTCAGAATTTCAATTCCAATTACTTGCTGATCTTTGTTTAAGTGTTGTTCAATCGTTTTTAGCCATTCAGCTACTTCTATAATATCTAAAGAAGCAACTTCGCCAATGTTCTTTTGTGCAATTCTGAAATGCAAAGCTTCTTTTTTTACGCGAGCACCCAGGCATTCTGGACAAGCAATTTTATTCATAAAACTCTGCGCCCAACGCATAATTGCTGTGCTACTTTCTTCGGAATGACGGGTCATGAAATTTGCCAGGCCTTCAAAACGAACAGTTGTGTCTTTTGCACTTTGCTCTAAACCTTCGTTTCCGTTAAGTATTACTCGAATAATATCATCTGGCAAATCTGAAATTGGCGTGTTGAGCGTATAACCTTCTTGGGTTAAATACGAATCGATTCGATCAAAAAACCAATTTCGTTTGTATTCTCCAATTGGAGCTAAACCTCCTTTTTTGACACTTAATTTGGGGTTTGGTATAACTTTTTCGCGGTCAATTTCTGAAATTTCACCTAAGCCCGAGCAACATTCACACGCTCCATAAGGAGAATTAAACGAAAATAAATTTGGTTCAGGTTCGGGATATGAAATTCCGGAAGTTGGACACATCAATAAACGTGAAAAATGACGCACTTCATTTGTCTCAAAATTCATCAGCATCATACTTTTCGATCCGTGTTTCATTGCAATCACAATGGAATCGTATAAACGTTTTCGGTCTTCTTTTTTTACTTCTATGCGGTCAATTACAATTTCTATATCGTGAATTTTATAGCGATCTAAACGCATACTTTTTTCAATATCTACTACTTCACCATCAATTCTAACTCGGGTGTAACCCATTTTAGAGATTTGTTCGAATAATTCACGGTAATGTCCTTTTCGCCCTTTTATTTTAGGAGCTAGAATGATGACTTTTTTATTTGCGAATTGCTCCAGAATGATGTCTGTAATTTGGTCGTCTGAATATTTGACCATTTGTTCATCTGTCACATACGAATAGGCGGTTCCCACACGCGCATAAAGCAAGCGCAAGAAATCATAAATTTCTGTGATTGTTCCAACGGTTGATCTAGGAGAGCGCGAAACTGTTTTTTGTTCAATAGCGATAACTGGACTCAAACCATCAATTTTCTCTACATCAGGGCGCTCCAATCCGCCGAGAAACTGCCTTGCATAAGCTGAGAAAGTTTCAATGTAACGTCTCTGACCTTCTGCAAAAATGGTATCAAAAGCTAAGGAAGATTTTCCGCTCCCGCTTAGTCCAGTAAAAACCACCAATTTATTGCGCGGAATATCAAGAGAAACATCTTTCAGATTGTGTTCTTTGGCTCCGTAAATAGAAATGTTTTCGTTCATCTTAATAACTGGAATATGGTTTTAAATTTTCACTCTCGAGAGGAAGTTCAATGAAATACGTTTTATTTTTCACTTTCAAGTAAGTTGAAGTGAGCCACGGATTTAATTTGCGAATGATTTTAAGACTGGTATTATTTTCCTTTGCCCAGTCTACCAAACTTTTAATAGTTGTGTTTATTTCAATGCGTTTTGTTTTAATTTTCGGATACAATTCTAACTGTTCCAAGAAATAACCATAAGCTTCTGGGTTTTCCATAATAATTTTAGCTGCGAGAATACGAAAAACATAACGTCCGGTTTCAGAATTTTGTTCTGTATCGAAATAATGTTCTGAGTTTTGCCATTCCATATCTTGCTGAACTCCGCCAATTCCTCTATTGTAAGATGCAACTGCTAGAAGCCAATCGTTTAGAATTTCGTGTGCTTCGGAAAGGTATTCACAAGCTGCGTAGGTGCTTTTTTCAAAGTGCAAACGTTCGTCAACATCAGCAGAAATTTCTAAGCCAAATTGCTTTGCTGTTACGGGCATAAATTGCCAAATTCCTTGCGCTCCAACTGGTGAAACGGCTTGCAATAAATTACTTTCAATTACAGATAGATATTTAAAATCGTCGGGGATTCCCTTTTCTTTTAAAATTTGTTCAATACTAGGAAAAAAGCGATTGGCTCGTTTGAAACCTCCTGTTGTTGCACTTTGATAATATGCCATCAGTAAAACTTCACGGTCTAAACGTTCACGTACATCTACATCTCGGAGATCAATTTTTTTTCCTGCAAAAATAATTTCTTCAGGTAGTTTAGGGAAAACTACTGTTTGAATTTGCCCAGAAGGAATTAAACTTGTAGCCGGGTTTTCTTTTTTAGTTGAAGCTTGATTGCAGCTCGAAAAGAGTAGTAAAATAAAACCGAATGTGTAGCGCATGAACCTTGTTTTTTGGGAAACAAAATTACGGAAATTAGACGAACAAAATATTAGATTTGGTTCAAATAACTAGTCAATTTTCTGTTTATATTTTACTGTGTTTTTGTACAATAAAACAAACAGAACAACAAAATGTAGCGCACAAAAAAGTGCGATGTATGGATTTCCTAATTTGCAATAATAGATTGAAATTAAAGTTATACAAGTAGAACTTATACCCATTAACAAAAAGATAATCCACACTTTCATGTCGTTAAAACCTGCATAAACCAAATGATGAGTTGTGTGGTCTTTCCCTCCTACCATTGGCGACTTGCCTTTTTTGAGTCGGTTTATAACAACTGTAAAAGTATCTACTGCAGCTGGCGTAAATGCATGAAGTGTTATCAGCACTCCTACGTAAGGATTTAAACCCACATCGGCACCCACATTCCATAGGTTTTTTATGGAGAAAAAAGCGGTGAAGAAACCGATGAATTGACTTCCAGCGTCTCCCATAAAAAGTTTCGAAGGATGAAAATTAAAATGTAAAAATCCGAGAACTGCGCCAATCTGAATAATCAAAGTGATGGTCCAGATATTCATGTTAAATCCAAAAACAATAAAATCACTTCCCAAACAAGCCAAAAGAATAAACAAAACTGTTGTGCCCGTTATTCCATCCATGTTATCGAGCATGTTAAGCGAATTCATAATTCCGACCACCCAAATAACTGTAATTAAACTATCTATCCAAGAATTTCCAGTTAAATGAATAACAGTATTACATGCAACTAAAATGCAGCCACAGGTTATTTGAAAAAAGAGTTTTGCTAATGGTTTTGTGTTGTAAGCATCGTCGGCAAGTCCCATTACAAAAGCAACAATTCCAGCAAATAAAAGTCCAATATATTCTCTGTTATGAAAAATGTATTCGTTTTGAAAAATGATCGAATAACCAATACTTCCCATTACAAAAGAGATGAAAAAAGACACGCCTCCGAGTGAAGGTTTTGATTCATTTGCCCAACGTATGGTGACATCATTTTTGTTCCGAATTCCTAAACTTTGAGAAAACCGCAATAAAAGCAAGTTGCAAACAACACTCATTAGTGTTCCGCCAATTAAAGCACCAAGCCAAGCCAATACCGTTTCTACAGTCATACAAAAGGTGTTTCGAAACTTGAAAAATCTATTCCTTCTTGGTCTTTTTCAGAAACAATGCAATTTTCAACTTTCCAATTTATTTCTAGTAGAGGTGAATTCCAAAGAATGGTTTGCTCTGATTGTGGGTGGTAATAGTTTGAGCATTTGTATTGAAAAACAGCATCATCTTGCAAAGCAGAGAAACCATGAGCAAAGCCCGGTGGAATCCATAAGATTAACTTATTAATAGCCGACAATTCAATGGCTAAATGTTTTCCATAAGTTGGAGAATTTTTTCGGATATCGAGTAAAACGTCTAACACACTTCCATTCACTACGCGTACTAATTTTCCTTGCGCAAAAGGTGGTTTTTGAAAATGCAACCCACGAACAACTCCTTTTTTAGATATCGATTCATTGTCTTGAACAAAATGAACTGGTTCACCTGTTATTTCCTCAAATTTTTCATGTTGAAATGTCTCGTAAAAAACACCTCTACTATCTGAAAATTGCTTTGGCTCGAATAATATAACTCCTTCAAGTTCTAATTTGTGGATAATCATTCTTATTTATTTTTTTTAGCTGATTTTTTTTCGTCTTCGTAATAACCGTAGCCATATCCGTAGCCATATCCATATCCGTATTTACCTCTAGTCATTCGAGTTCCGTTCATGATTACATTCAGTTGTGTAATTTGTTTTAAGTCGAACAATTCATTTACCCTTTGAGCAAAGATTCTTTTTGAGTAATTAGATTTAAAAATATAAATTGGCACATCTGCGTTAGATAGAATTCGCACACCGTCTGTAACAATTCCAACTGGTGGATTATCGATGATTACAATATCGTATCGAGTTTTCAATTCTTCCAAAATTTCGTCCATTTTTGAACTCAAAATTAATTCGGATGGGTTAGGAGGAATTGGTCCTGCAGAAATGAAATCAAGATTTTCGATAGGCGATTTACGGATAACCTCATCAATGGTGTTTTGTCCAATTATTAGGTTTGAAATTCCGAACTGATTGTCGGCATTAAGTCCTAAATGGACCTTTGGTTTGCGTAAATCTAAATCAATAATCACACATTTTTTATCAGATAAAGCCAGAATTCCAGCCAAATTTAAACTAACAAATGTTTTTCCTTCACCTGAAATAGAAGAGGAAACGGCAATTGTTTTGGCCTTCGGATTCACAAAACTCAAATTTGTTCTGATGTTTCGCATCGATTCAGCTAGAATAGATTTTGATGAATCGTGCACCATTAACTGACTGAATTCCATTGTTTGTTTAATAAGTGGAATACCTCCTAAAATTGTCACTTTTTCGGGCAATAAATTCTTTAAATCATCAATAGTATTCACTTCGTTGAAGGTTACATATTTGATTAGTAGAAAAATTAAACCAATTACAAATCCCACAAAAATAAATCCTGCATAAATCAATTTTTTATTTGGACTAACTGGAAAATAATCTAAAGTTGCAGAACTCAAAATTTGATTACTAGAAGTGTAACCTGCATTTGAAATAGCGTATAAAATTTTCTTTTCACTTAAGATATCGAAGAATTTTTTATTGATGTCTTGTGCCGACTTTATACGGTTGTATTCCATTTTCTTTTGAGGCAAGGATAGTTGTTCGTTTTCCATTATTCCCAAACGATTACGTAAAACTTTGGAATTGTTTTCTAAGCGATTTTCAATGATGTCAACACTTTTTCGAATAAATGAAACCTTCGTCTGAATGCGTGAATTTATGGACCGAATTTCTGAGTTGTTTTCTGAAACATCTACCAAAAGTTCTTCTTTCTTTTCGAGTAATCTATTTAATTCGGTTATTTGAGAAGACAAAGATTGCTCATAGCTTTTTCCTAAAAGATCAGGAATCATGCGATAAATCTCTAAACGATTGGGATCAATTTTTAATTTAGTATTCAAAGAATTGAGAACGAACAATTCTTCTTCAATTCTGAAAAGTTCGTCTTGATAGCGATCTATTCCAGTTTCAGATGAAACAGATTCGGGGTCGAGAAGACCAGCATTTCGTTGAAACTTCGTTAATGAATCTTTTGCGAAATCAAGAATTTGACCAATAGAATCTAATTGCTGGTCTATAAAAGAGAGAATATTATCTGCACTTTTTTGTTTCATTTTCTGATCGAAGGTAAAAAACGAATTCGTAACTGCATTTGTAATATCTTGACACAATTGCGGGTTAGGTCCACGGTAAGAAATAGAAATCGTTTTCGCGTTCAAATCAACAGGTTCAACAGATAAATTGGGTAGTAAGCGATCAATTAAATTTCGGCGAGAGTTAAAGGTAAAATATAGATTATTCTCTTTACAATCGTTTATAAAATAGTTGAAATCGTTCACTACAAACTGAATTTCAAAATGCTTTGTTTTCACTTTTTTATTTACTGGAACTGACTGTTCGAAATGTTTTCCCGAAAAATCATATTCTAGCAGAGCCATTTTACCTTCATTTTTAATGAAAATAGGAATATCACATATTCCACTATCACTAATTAAATATGGTAAAATTGTGTAACCTGAATTGTGATAACGCTCTTCTGAAAGAATATTTCCTTGTGCAAAAATAGAAACTCCCATTTGCAGATCGTCTAAAGCATAATTGAACAATAGTTCGGAACGCAATAATTCTACTTCTTGAGATATATCGTTCTTAGAATTAATATTTTCAACCTCTAGTAGCTCTTTCCCTTTGTCTTGTTCAGTTAATAGAATAGTTGTAGTTGATTCGAATGTAGACTTGGTGTAGCGCAAATAAAAAAAAGCGAGTGCAAAGAAAAAAAGTAGCACACCGAAGAACCACATCCAATACCTGCGCAATATTGTTTGTAATATAATCGGATTGTAATCTTTATTTATAAAAAATGAATTCTGCACGAGCTACTATTATTTTGTCAAAGTTGTTATAAATGTAATAATTAGAATAGAACTAGAAATAATTGAAACTACTGGAGCTAGTCCTTCTATCGATTTTTTTGCAATTTCCTCATTTGGTTCAACGTAAATATAATCGCCCGCCTGAACAACCAAATCTGCATATTTCAACCCATCAACAGTAGATAAATCTAGGGTATACATTATTCGTTGGTTGTTTACTTCGCGAATTAGTTTTATTCTATCTGCACGTCCGCGATCGGCAACACCACCTGCCAAAGCAATAACCTCCATGAGTGTAGTATTGTTGTTTTGCAAGGTCACCACTTTCGCATCACCACCAGTTCCGGGGAAAACAATGACACGTCGGTTTGTTATTTGAACCTGAACAAAAGGAGCTTTGTAGCCATTTTTTTCAGAATATGCGAATGCTAACATTTTTTCGCATTGTGAAATGGTTTGATTTGCAATCATTACGTTTCCAATAATCGGAAGATCGGCAGTTCCGTTTGCACGAACAATGTATTCCATTGCCGATTTTTGATCTCCATCTTGAGTAACTCCTGTCATGCCATTTATTATTGCTTCACCATTATTTGTATAAAGAACAAAAGTGAATTTATCGTCGGGAGAAATTACGTAATCGATTACAGGTTGTAAAGGAATGGTATCAGATTTTACTACATTTCCCTTTGGAGTGCGAAACATTAAATCTTTATTTATTCCGCAAGAACCCAAAATGAGAACAAAAACAAGTATACTAAAGCAGTGAATTAATTTCATATCTATTTGTTATTCAGTAAATTAAAATACAAATCGCGCATATCTTTTACCAAACGGTTGTAACTAAAATTATCTTTTACGTAGTTCCAGCCATTTTGTGACATTTTTTCGCGTTTATTTTCATCTTGAATCAAAATTTTTAATTTTTCAGCAAATTTTAACGCATCTTTTGGAGGAACTACAAAGGCACTTTCATTTGCTAAAACAATATCTCGAACACCGCCCACATCTGTAGTTACAATTGGTAAGTTTCCTGCTTGTGCTTCAATTAAACTAACTGGAGTGCCTTCATTGTTTGATGTTAAACACAAAATGTCCATTCCAGCATTAAACGTTGCTATGTCTGTTTCCCAGCCAATCATTTCAATTTGAACCGGAAACTTAGAAAGCAGTTCATTTATTCTTGTTTCAATAAAATTTCGCTCACTGCCATCTCCAACAATGAAATAACGTGCGAAAACACCTTCTATTGCTAGTTTTTCTATTACATCCAAAAATAATCCATGATTTTTGACGGAAACCAAACGTCCAACTATTGCAATTGCAACTTCATTTTTTTCTAAACACAAACGTGCCCGCGTTTTGGCTCTTTTTTCACTTAAATTTTCTTGAAATTTAGATAAATCAAAACCCAGTGGAACAACATTAAATTTATTCTCAGGTGCTATTTTATGTTCAAAAACTAATTCTTCTTTTTGCAATTTACTAATAGCAATTATTGCAGAAGTTTTCTTTGCTAATTGACGCTCAATGAATTTAAAAATAGCCGTTTTCAATCTTCCGAAATAAGAGTGAAAAACATGACCATGATAGGTATGAACAATTACTTTCACACCACAATCTCTGGCGGCTTTTCTTCCAATTGCACCTGCCTTTGCTGCATGCGTATGAACAATGTCGGGTTTAAATTCTTGGATAATTTTCTTGATCTGTTTATATGCAGCTCGATCTGATCTAAAATTTGGAGTGCGCTGCAATTCTTGAATTAAAATAGGTTCAACACCATATTCTTTCAAAATGTGTAGCGAATCTTTTTCGTCTTCTTCAGGTAAACCACCAATTAAAAGTGTTTCAAATTCATCTCCTAAAAATTTGGTCAAAAAAGTAGCGTTATAGGTTGGTCCACCTATATTGAATCGATTAATTATACGTAGTACTTTTGGCATATTTATGAATCAAAGTTAGTAGAAATTACCGTTCTATTGTTCATAAACTTTCTTATGGCATCGTTTTTTCATGAGCTAAAAAAATGAAATTTGAACTATGATAAAATGGATTGCACTATTTTCAGTTTTAACAAGTAACTTTTTGTGTTCGCAAAGCACTATTCAATCAGCAATTGACGTGTTCGCGAATGACCCTTCTTTCAAAAATGCTTCTATTTCTTTTCAAGCTGTTGATTGTAAAACGGGAGAAATATTGGCTTTAAAAAATCCGAATTTGAGCATTTCTCCAGCTTCAACTACAAAATTATTTGCAACCGCAACTGCTTTCGAACTGCTTGGTAAAGATTATCAACCACAAACACGTATTTATATTGATGGAACAATTGGGAAAGATTCAACCTTAAAAGGTAATATTTGGATTCGTGGAGGCGGAGATGTTGCACTAGGAAGTAAATATTACAACGGTGAAGGAAAAGAGGACGTTTTCTTTAGAAATTGGGCAGACACACTGAAGGCAAGAGGAATAAAAAAAATTACTGGAATTGTAATCTCAGACGCATCTGAATTTGGGTATGATGGAGTTCCAGATGGTTGGGCCTGGGGAGATATGGGCAATTATTATGGCGCTGGACCAGCTGGTTTGCCGATTTATGACAACATGCTCCGCTATAACTTCAGAACAGGAAAAACTGCTGGTCAGAACACACAACTCAATTCAACTTTTCCAGTAATTCCAAATTTCACTTTTCATAATTACATTTCAACTGGCTGCTCAGGAGATAATTCATATGTTTACGGTGCACCCTATTCTTATGACCGTTTTGGAACTGGTACTTTGGGAGCTGGAGCAAGTCGGTTTATTGTTAAAGGAAGTCTTCCAGACCCAGAATTACAATTTGCACAAGAATTTACTCGAATTTTAAAAGAAAAAGGATTTATTATTGGCGATTCATGTAATTCAGCTAGAAATCTTCCAAAAGAAAGTCCGAGTATTCGCTACCCGTCAAAAAAACTAATTTATACACATAAAGGTAAAGCACTTAGTTCTGTTGCTTGGTGGACAAACATGAAATCCGTAAATCTTTTTGCAGAAGAAGTCTTGTGCTGGGTTGGTTACAATCAAACTGGAAACGGTTCAACAGATAAATCTTTGACCGTTTTAAACAATTACTGGGAAAATAAATTTAATACCGCTGGCTTGTATGTGAAAGATGGAAGCGGACTTTCGCACAACAATGCAATTTCAGCTTTTCACTTTTGTGAACTGCTGAAATACATGAACAGTTCCAAAAATAGCGCCTCATTTTATGAAACTTTACCTGTTGCTGGTGTGTCTGGAACCCTCGCAAGTGTTTGCGTGAACCAAGCAGGGGAAGGGAAAATTCATGCAAAAAGTGGAACACTAAAACGCGTTAAAGCTTATGCTGGTTATGTTGAAACTAAATCAGGTAAGAAAATAGCCTTTGCTATCATTGTTAATAATTTCAACTGCTCAAGTGAAGCTACTGTCGAAAAAATGGAAAAAGTATTCAATGTAATGGCAATACAATAAACCAAATTTCAAAAAGCAGTCTACTTCACTTTCTTGTTAACCTGAGTTAGATTCTTAATTCATTTCAGGTTATTAAAGAATACTGTTTAACTTTGTGTATATAGTTTTAATGATAGAACGGTGAGAAAAATCGAAATGGTCGACTTGGTTTCGCAATACCAAGCAATAAAATCAGAAATTTCTACTTCCATAGACGAAGTATTAAATAGCGCTCAATTTATTGGTGGAGCCGCTGTAAATAATTTTCAAAAAAGCTTTGAAGACTATTTAAAAGTGAAGCACGTAATTCCATGCGCAAATGGAACAGATGCACTTCAAATTGCAATGATGGCCTTGGGTTTACAACCCGGTGACGAGGTAATTACGCCTTCTTTTACCTATATAGCAACAACTGAAGTGATCGCTTTATTGCATTTGAAACCCGTTTTTGTTGATGTTTTATCCGACACCTTTTGCATCGATCCATCTAAAATTGAAGCCGCTATTACCTCTAA
Organism: Crocinitomicaceae bacterium; assembly: GCA_031409255.1. GTDB lineage: Bacteria > Bacteroidota > Bacteroidia > Flavobacteriales_D > Crocinitomicaceae > Fluviicola. Next base: position 10,142 of record JANNWW010000052.1, on the reverse strand, counting down.
AACGAAAGCAATCGTTCCTGTTCATTTATACGGACAAGCTGCAGATATGGAGGCAATTATGCAAATAGCAAAAAAACACAATCTATTTGTTGTTGAAGACAATGCCCAGGCAATTGGATCGGACTATAACTTTTCTGATGGTTCAAAACAGAAATTAGGAACAATTGGCAACATTGGTTGCACCTCCTTTTTTCCATCTAAAAACTTAGGATGCTATGGAGATGGTGGAGCAATGTATACCAACAATAGTGAACTTGCGGAGAAACTTAAAATGGTCGCAAATCACGGTCAAAAAGAAAAATACAAACACGAAGTAGTTGGATGTAATTCGCGTTTAGACGGAATTCAGGCGGCAATTTTGAATATAAAACTTCCACTTTTAGATCAATATATTTTAGCACGAACAAAAGTTGCCGATTTTTATGATGCAAAATTAGGTCAATCTGAAAAAATTCTCGTTCCGTTTCGATCTAAACAATCTAAACATGTATTTCATCAATATACCGTTCAACTCTCTGAAAAAGTGAACAGAGATGAATTACAGAAATACTTGGCAACAAAAAACATACCTTCCATGATTTATTATCCATTTCCGGCGCACAAGCAAGGAATGTTTGCTTCTTTCAAATTAGGAGAATTAGACTTGCCAGTAACTGAAGAATTAACAAAATGTGTTATCTCCTTTCCAATTCATACTGAAATGGACGAAGAGCAATTGAATTACATAACAACTGAAATTTTAAATTTCGTTAATAAATAAACATGAAGAAAATTGCAGTAATTGGTACAGGTTATGTTGGTTTGGTTACCGGAACTTGCTTTGCAGAAACTGGAAATCAAGTCATTTGTGTTGACATTGACGTTCAAAAAGTGAATCGTCTGCGCAATGGTGAAATTCCAATTTACGAACCGCATTTAGATGTTTTATTTGAACGAAATATAAAAGCGAATCGACTTTCTTTTACAACAAACTTGGAGGAAGGAATTCGCGACGCAGAAATTATTTTCCTTGCCCTACCAACTCCTCCAGGAGAAGACGGCTCAGCAGATTTGCGTTACATTTTAGGTGTTGCAGACGAATTAGGAAACTTATTAAAAGACTACAAAGTAATCGTAGATAAAAGCACCGTTCCTGTTGGAACAGCAGAAAAAGTTCATGCCGCAATTGCAAAAAACGCACAAGTTGAATTCGATGTGGTTTCGAACCCAGAATTTTTACGTGAAGGTTTTGCAGTTGACGATTTCATGAAGCCCGATCGTGTGGTAATTGGAACCTCTTCCCAGCGTGCCGAGAAAATGATGGAACAATTATACAAACCCTTTGTTCGGCAAGGGAACCCAATTCTTTTTATGGATGAAAAGTCTGCAGAATTAACAAAATATGCAGCCAATTCTTTCCTCGCAACAAAAATTACTTTCATGAACGAAGTGGCAAATTTTTGCGAATTGGTTGGAGCAGACGTAGACAAAGTTCGCATTGGAATAGGTTCAGATGACCGAATCGGTAAACGTTTTCTCTTTCCAGGAATCGGTTACGGCGGTTCTTGCTTTCCAAAAGATGTGCAAGCGCTCGTAAAATCAGGAACTGAAAATAATTTTTCATTTGAGATTCTAAAAGCTGTAATGGAAGTCAACGAAGCACAAAAAACCGTTTTATTTCCACGCATCAAAAATTACTTCAAAGGAAACCTTTCTGGAAAAAAAATTGCGGTTTGGGGCTTAGCTTTTAAACCCGATACAGACGATATTCGCGAAGCGCCTGCTTTGTATATGATTGATGAATTATTAAAAGCTGGAGCAAGTGTAACCGCCTTCGACCCAGAAGCTATGACGAACGTAAAAACACTACTAGGCGATAAAATTGATTTCTCAAAAGATGAATATCAAGCACTTGAAAACGCCCATGCCTTGTTAATTTGCACAGAATGGGGAATCTTTAGAAACCCAAATTTTGAAAAAATAGGATCACTATTAAAAGAAAAGGTCATTTTTGATGGTCGAAATCTATTTGAAGTAGATGAAATGAACCAACTAGGGTTTTATTATAGTTCAATTGGACGAAAAACAAACAGCTAATGGAAAGAAAACGCATACTCATTACTGGCGCTGCCGGATTTTTAGGTTCGCACTTGTGTGATCGATTTATCAAGGAAGATTTCCACGTAATTGCGATGGATAATTTAATTACAGGCAGATTGAAAAATATTGAACACCTTTTCAATTTAGCGAATTTTGAGTTCTACAATCACGACGTTTCTAAGCACATTCATATTCCAGGAAAAGTAGATTACATTTTGCATTTTGCTTCGCCTGCTAGTCCGATTGATTACCTTAAAATTCCGATTCAAACCTTAAAAGTTGGATCGTTGGGAATTCATAATTGTTTGGGACTTGCCCGAGTTAAAGGAGCACGTGTATTAATTGCATCTACATCTGAAGTTTATGGCGACCCAACTGTTCACCCGCAAACAGAAGATTATTGGGGAAATGTGAATCCTGTTGGTCCACGCGGAGTGTATGATGAAGCAAAACGTTTTCAAGAAGCAATGACAATGGCTTACCATACTTTTCACCACGTGGAAACGCGTATTGTGCGTATTTTTAATACCTACGGTCCGCGAATGCGTTTAAACGATGGCCGCGTATTGCCAGCATTTGTTGGTCAAGCATTACGCGGTGAAGATTTAACTGTATTTGGCGATGGTTCGCAAACACGTTCTTTTTGTTATGTTGACGATTTAGTTGAAGGAATTTACCGTTTGTTGCACAGCGACTATGCTTTGCCTGTAAATATTGGCAATCCAGACGAAATTACTATTTCACAATTTGCCGAAGAAATCATTAAATTAACGGGAACTTCACAAAAAGTGATTTACAAAGATTTACCCGTCGACGACCCAAAACAACGTCAGCCAGATATTACAAAAGCACGCACACTTTTAAATTGGGAACCAAAAATTGATCGTTCAGAAGGTTTAAAACGCACGTATGCTTACTTTAAAAGTTTAAGCAAAGAGGAACTGTATCAGTCGGATCACATTGATTTTGATAAATTTATTCAACGATAAAACGATATGGAAGATTTTTTTGCGCACGAAACTGCTTTTATAGACGCTGGTTGTGAGATCGGAAAAGGAACAAAAATTTGGCATTTCTCACACATTATGCCGAATTGTATTTTGGGAGAAAACTGTAATATCGGACAAAACGTAGTTGTTTCACCAGATGTGATTTTGGGAAACAATGTGAAGGTTCAAAACAACGTGTCTATCTACACTGGAGTAATTTGTGAAGACGATGTTTTCTTAGGTCCTTCAATGGTTTTTACAAATGTTATGAATCCGCGTTCGGGTGTAAACCGCAAAGATCAATATTCCAAAACAACTGTTAAAAAAGGAGCGTCTATTGGAGCAAACGCTACAATTGTATGCGGAAATGACATCGGAGAGTTTGCCTTCATTGGTGCTGGTTCGGTTGTTACCAAAACGGTTTTACCCTTTGCATTAGTTGTCGGAAATCCGGCACGTCAAATAGGTTGGATGAGTGCTTTCGGTCACCGTTTAGAATTTGATTCAAAAGGAGAAGCTACTTGCCCAGAAAGCAACGGAAAGTATAGCTTAATCTCTGGCAAAGTTTCAAAACATTAATGACTGCTTTTTCAATTCAGTTCCTTATCTTTGTCGCTTATTATTACTGAAATAAAGGATGATTCCTCAAAACAATAAAGTACGTTTCGCTGTAGTTGGAACAGGTCATATCGGAAAAAGACATGCCGAAATGATTCGTAGAGACGAAGAATCTGAACTAGTGGCACTAGTAGATATTCGCCCAAGTATAGACTGCGGAGCAGATGAATTTGGTGTGCCTTTCTTTTCTACAATCGAAGATTTATTGTCTTCCAATCTGGAATTTGATGTTGTAAACATTTGTACACCAAACGGTTTACATGCAGCACAATGCTTGAAAGCACTTGAAGCAAAAAAACATGTTGTGGTTGAAAAACCGATGGGTTTAACCAAAGATCAGTGTGAAAAAGTTATTTTCAAATCTTTGCAACAATCGAAACAAGTGTTCTGTGTAATGCAAAACCGTTATTCACCTCCAAGTGAGTGGATTAAAGATTTGGTGGAAAAAAAATTATTAGGTGATACTTTAATGGTTCAATTGAACTGTTACTGGAATCGCGATGAACGCTACTACAAAAACGGAAGCTGGAAAGGGTCAAAAGACTTAGATGGCGGAACGTTGTTTACACAATTTTCACATTTCATCGATATCATGTATTGGTTATTTGGCGATATCGACAATATTCAAGGCAGATTTGCAGATTTTACGCATTCAGATTTAACAGATTTTGAAGATTCTGGTTTCGTAAGCTTCGATTTTATAAACGGTGGAATGGGTTCAATTAATTACTCAACCGCAGTTGTTGCACAAAATCTTGAAAGTTCAATGACGATTATTGGTTCAAAAGGATCAGTAAAAGTTGGTGGACAATACATGAACGAAGTAGAAGTTTGCACTATTCCTGGTTATGAAATGCCCGTTTTAGCACCCACAAACCCCGGAAACGATTACGGAGCTTACAAAGGTTCTGCTGCAAATCATCACTACGTGATTAAAAACGTTATTGACACATTAAAAGAAAGAACATCAGCAACAACAAACGCGCTTGAGGGCTTGAAAGTTGTAGAAATAATTGAACGAATTTATAAAGTTAGAAATGAGCAACTTGATTTACGATAGATTACTTAGAAAAGAAGCAAAAATAGCTGTAATTGGACTTGGATACGTTGGTTTACCCATCGCGCTTGAATTTGCAAAAAAATTAAAAGTAGTTGGTTTCGATATTAACCACGACCGAGTAGAATTAATGCGAAAAGGCATTGACCCAAGTAACGAATTGGGTAGTTCTGCTTTTGAAGGATGTGATATACACTTTACTGCAAATAAACACGATTTGATGGATGTTGAATTCTTCGTAGTTGCGGTTCCTACTCCAATAGACGACCATAATTTACCCGATTTAAAACCTTTATTAGGCGCATCAAAAACAGTTGCAGCAGTTCTTAAAAAAGGCGACTACGTAGTGTTCGAATCTACAGTATATCCTGGTTGTACAGAAGAAGATTGTATTCCAGTTTTAGAAGAAATTTCAACTTTAAAATTTCAGGCCGACTTTAAAGTGGGTTATTCGCCAGAACGAATTAATCCGGGAGACAAAGAACACACCCTTCAAAACGTAACCAAAGTTGTTTCGGGTTGTTGTGATGAATCTTTAGATCAAATTGCGAAAGTATATGAATTGGTAGTGAAAGCTGGTGTTCACAGAGCAACTTCAATAAAAGTAGCTGAAGCTGCAAAAATTATTGAAAACACCCAACGCGACGTAAACATTGCCTTAATCAATGAACTTTCTATAATCTTTAGCAAATTAGGAATCAATACTTACGAAGTATTAGAAGCTGCTGGAACGAAATGGAACTTCTTGCGTTTTTCTCCGGGTTTAGTTGGCGGACATTGTATTGGAGTTGACCCCTATTATTTAACATACAAGGCGCAAGAGGCCGGTTATCATGCTAAAATTATTACTGCTGGCAGATTCGTAAACGATTCAATGGGTGGTTACATCGCCAAGCAAACTGTTAAAAAAATATTGGTACAAGGAACTCACATTCAAGATGCCCGTGTTTTAGTGATGGGTGCAACATTTAAAGAAGATGTTTCAGACATTCGCAATTCAAAAGTGATTGATGTAGTGAATGAATTAATTTCGTTTCAAGTGAATGTAGATTTAGTTGACCCACATGCATCTTCAGATGAAATGATACATGAATATGGAATTCCACTATCTCAGATTTCTAAAAACTACGATGCAATTATTGTAGCTGTAAATCACGAAGAATACAAAAACCTCGATGAAACATATTTCCAATCCTTGATGAAAGATGGAAAAGGTGTTTTTGTTGATGTAAAAGGAATTTACCGAAATAAAATCAAAAATTTAGAGTACTGGAGTTTGTAGTAATCTACTGAAAAGTAACACTCATTTTACGAATAATGAAAAATAAAGCATTTCTTTCCTTTAGTTTCTTGCTTTGCTTCGTTTTTTCGTATGGACAAGAAAAAAGAATTGACAGCTTAAAAACTTCAGTCACAGACCTGGAAGATGTGCTAATTGTTGCCGGAAATTTAGGCGACAATAAACGTGCGCTTGTTTTTCAAACACTTTATATTTCTAAAGATGAAATTAAAACTTTAAACGCTCAATCTACCGCAGATTTACTAGGAAACTCGGGTTTAATTCATGTTCAAAAAAGTCAAATGGGCGGCGGAAGTATTACGCTTCGCGGATTTGAAGCTAGTAGAAATGTTTTGGTCATTGACGGAATTCGAATGAACAACTTGATTTACCGTTCCGGTCATTTACAAAACATTATTACCACAGATAATTCAGTTTTCGATCACATTGAGGTTGTTTTCGGACCTGCATCTACACTATTTGGAAGCGATGCCTTGGGCGGAGTTGTGGCAATGTATACCAAAAATCCGGAATTTTCTAAAACTGAAAAAACGAATTTTAAAGTCAACTATTTCGGACGATATGGAACTGTAAACTCTGAATTCACAAACCATGTTGACGTAAATTTGGGCAAAAAACGAATTGCTTCATTGAGTTCTTTCACCTACTCAAATTTCGGCGACTTAATGTGTGGAAAAAGCAAAAATCCTTTTTATAAAAGTTCTTTTGGTGAGCGAAACTATTACGCAATTCGCTCTAATGACAATCTTTCAGATTCTGTTGTGAAAAATTCAAATCGCTATTTACAAGTTGGTTCGGGCTATTCTCAATTCGATATTTTACAGAATTTAAGTTTCAAACAAAACGGGCGAATTCAGCATCAACTTAATATCCAAGTTTCCAATTCTTCGACAATTGATCGCTACGATAGGCTTTCAGAAATAGATTCATCTGCAAATTCTTTGCGCTTTGCTGAATGGTACTACGGACCGCAGTTTCGTTTTTTATCGGCCTATAATTTGAAGGTAATTCAACCATTTAAAAGAATAGATTTTATGGATTTGAAACTTAATTACCAAGCCATTGAAGAAAGCAGAATTACACGCAGATTTGGAAGCGCATTCAGAGATTCACGCATTGAAAACGTTGGGGTTTTGGGTGGAACTCTTCAGTTCACGAAGACCAATTCAAAACACGCAATTCAGTTTGGGCTCGATGCGCAATACAACACGCTAAGCTCTACTGCTGAAAGAAAAAACATTTTACTAGATACAACCTCGAATTGGGAAACTCGCTACCCGAAAGGCGCAAACAATGTAACTACTTTCGCATTTTTTTTGAGCGAAAAATGGAACATTACAGATAAGCTAACAGTTGTTGATGGATTTCGTTTAGGTTACAATTCTTTGCGTTCAACGATTGCAGATTTTAGTTTTTATCCGGTTCCATTTTCAGAAATAAAACAAAACAATCTGGTTTACTCTGGGTCGGTCGGCGTTCTAATCAATCCGTCTGAAAAGTGTAAGTTTTCTGTAAATTTGAGTACGGGCTTTCGCACACCAAATGTAGACGACTTAGCGAAAATATTCGAATCGAACCCAGACAAGAAACAAGTAATTGTTCCAAACGAGAAGTTAAAACCAGAACAAACAATCACTTTCGATTTGGGTTACACGCAATTTGTAAACAAAAATCTAACGTGGGAAAACGTAGTTTATTACACAGATTTCACAAATGCGCTTAGCTTAGGCATAGCAAATTTCAATGGAAGTGATTCTATTCTTTACGATGGAGTAATGAGTAAGGTTTATTCGCCGCAGAATAATAAAAACGCTTTTGTTTACGGATTCTCATCTACTCTGAAAGCCAAAATTCAAACTTATCTGAGCATCTCTGCGGGAATTTCTTATACGTATGGTCGCATAAAAACTGATTCAACGAATCTTCCTTTAGATCACATTCCGCCTTTTTTAGCAAACTTTTCATTTAACTTCAAAAAAGATAAATTTTCGTGTAATTTTTTCACAAATCTCAATGGCTGGAAACGTTTAAAAGATTACAATATAGAGGGCGAAGATAATTTTCAATATGCAACAGCAGTGGGAATGCCGGCATGGTTCACCCTTAATTTTAGAGCAAGTTACCAGCTTCACAAATGGTTTAACCTACAAGCAGGAGTAGATAATTTATTCGACACTCAATACAGAACCTTTGCCAGTGGAATAAATGGCGGCGGAAGAAATATTTTCATGCGTTTAAATTTTCAGTTATAAGTTTTAGAAACATTAAATTGCCTTTTATTTTATTCTAAATGTTCATCTTTAATTAGAAAATTATTTTCAAACTACTTTATTTACGGAATAAGTAATTATATTTAAAAAAACTTTACCAATTATTTCATGAAGATTTATTCTTTTATTTTCTTTCTAATGCTCGTTTTTGAGGCAAATAGTGCGGAAATAACTTTTACAACCAATGAAAAAGCATGGATTAAAAATCACCCACAGCTTATTTGTGGTGTAAATGGTGAATATCCTCCCTACGAATTTTCGAAGAACAATAAACTGCAAGGAATTCTTTTTGATTATATTAGTTATTTCGAAAAAGCTACCGGAATTAAATGTAAATGGCAAATCGGTAATCCCTTAACCTCGAAAAATGACAACGCACTTTTTGCTAAGAAAATAGATTTCTTAGCAAATATGGCAATAACCGAAAAACGAAAAGAAAAATTTTTATTCACCTTGCCTTTTGCTTCTGAGCCTTTGGTTATTATGTCGCGTACAAACGATAAATACATCTCCAATTTAAGCGATTTAAACGGGAAAAAAATTGCACTTCCTAACGGATTCTATACCCTCGAAATCATAAAAAGAGATTATCCGGGAATTGAAATTGTGAAATACAAAAATGTAGAAGAATGTTTATTGGCGCTTTCATCAGGAAAAGTAGATGCAGTTGTAGATGTTTTAGGCGTTTTAGCATATTATGTTAATATTCGCGGGTATACCAATTTACGAATTGTTGCCCCAACCGAATACCGAAACATAGAATTGGCAATGTGCACAACAAAAGATAACCTTGTTTTAAACGGAATCTTCAACAAAGTTATATTAAGTATTTCTGACGCTGATCACGGTAAGATTAGACATAAATGGATTTCTTCTCGATACGACGCAAAAACCCAAGAAATTATTCCACCTTACTTAAAATGGGGGGCACTTATTTTAGGAATCCTTTTTGTTCTTTTCTTAGCACGAAACTTAATACTTAGAAAACACATTCGACTTCAAATTGAATCTGAAGTAAAATTACGTGATAGTTTGGAGCAAATAACAAAGCAAAGTAACGAGCGTAAATTACTGCTCAAAGAAATTCACCACCGCGTAAAAAATAATCTACAATTTGTTGCCAGTCTTATTAAACTTCAAGCAGCAGAAAATAATCAATTAGGAAATGAGTTCGATGTGGACCGGTCCATAGATCGCATCCAAGCAATTGGTTTAATTCATGAAAAAATATACAAAACAAACTTCGAAACCAAAATCAATTGCAAAGAATATTTCCGTTCCTTAATTGAAACTATTTTAGTCAATTACTCGAGCAACAAAAAGATTGAACTGCAATTAGAGATAGATGAATTCAATCCAAAATCAGATGTAATGGTTCCGCTAGCGATTATCATGAATGAATTGGTAGTTAATAGTTTAAAGCACGGTTTTAGCAACAAAGAATCGGGTTTGATTTCTCTTTCAATGAAAATTAACGCTGGCGAGTTAATGATTGATTATACAGACAATGGCGCTTGGCAACATGCTATTGATTCAGATGGTTTTGGAACAGATTTGGTTCACTTATTAACCGAACAGCTAAATGGTAAAATGAACTTACTTCAAGAACCAACAACTCGCTATCATTTTCTGTTTACATTAAATGAATTAGCAAACCCGAATTAATTCAGGAACAAATTAGTTATATCTTCTAACTACATGACAAAAATATAAACATCTAATAGTCAGTAAATTAAGTTCGATTAAATTTGTTTAAAACCTTGAAAATCAGTATCTTAGAGGATGATTCTTAGTTATCCAAAAAGTCCAATTCCCAAGGTTAGTCACGA
>JANNWW010000051.1:0-27411 GCA_031409255.1 Crocinitomicaceae bacterium | reverse complement strand
TACATTTATTGGACTAAACCACGAATTTATTCTCTTCAAAGATGTACGCATTCGCAAAGCAATAAATATGGCAATTGACCGAAATTCTATCGTAAACAAAAACATGATGGGTGAAGGCTACCCGGTAGAATATGGTTTTGTCCCTCCAACTGAAAGTTTTGCATATGAGAAAGTGAAAGGAACAAAATACAACGTTGAAATGGCAAAAGCATTACTTGCACAAGCTGGATTTTCAAATGGAGCAGATTTCCCAACTATGCAACTTTATGTTGCGGGTGCAAATGGAACAAAACAAGTGCTAATGGCGCAAGGAGTTGCAGAACAATTGAAAGCAAATTTGAATATCAATGTTGTATTGAAACGAGTTGAAATGACAGACAGGAGTGCTGCCATTGTTGCTGGAAAAGCGCACATGTGGATTACAGGATGGGTAGCAGATTATCCGGATCCGACAACTTTCTTAACTTTGTTCTATGGTAAAAACGCAGGTAAAAAATCGCCATTTATTAATCCGTTTGGTTACCGAAACCCAGCTTTTGATGCAGCTTACGAGAAAGCAAACAAAGAATCGAACGAAGAAAAACGTATGAATTATTTCGTTCTATGTGATCAATTCATTGTAGACGATGCAGTAGTTATTCCACTTACAAACGACGACTTTATTACTATGACAAACGCACGCGCAAGAAACTTTTCTACAAATTCATTAGAGAGTATCGATTTTTCTTGTATTTTTATAAAAGAATTGAAGTAGTAAGACTTCATTCTAAAAATTTATTATTCACTTTTAATGGCTCTCAGCTTGCAAAGAGAGAAAGGCAGTCTTTTAAGGTTGCCTTTTTAATTGAATAAATATTGGCCTATAATTAGAAAAATCATTTATTGGATTTATTTTATGAAAATTTAAATTGTATAATTCCAACAAGCTTTTTTTTATCAATCTAAAATTTGAGCTCAACCAGCAAAGATAGCAAACTAATCATACCCTCAATCTAACAGATTTTAGCTAACTTTGTCTTTAAAATTTTCAAGTAAAACGGCGAAATGAGCGCAAAATATAACGAATACAAAGGTCTAAATTTACCTAACATTGCTGAACAAGTTTTAGCGAAATGGAAAACTGAAAACACGTTCGAAAAATCTATTTCTTCACGTAATGGCGCACAACCCTACGTTTTCTTTGAAGGTCCGCCCTCAGCAAACGGTTTACCAGGTATTCACCACGTGATGGCGCGCTCCATAAAAGATATTTTTTGCCGCTATCAAACCTTAAAAGGAAAGCAAGTAAAACGAAAAGCAGGCTGGGACACACACGGTCTTCCTGTTGAACTAGGAGTTGAAAAAGAACTCGGAATTACGAAAGAAGACATTGGCAAGAAAATATCTGTCGACGATTACAACAAAGCATGTCGCGAAGCAGTGATGCGCTACACCGATATTTGGAACCAACTTACTGAAAAAATGGGTTATTGGGTAGATATGGAAGAACCTTATATTACCTATGAAGCCAAATATATGGAAACCGTTTGGTGGTTATTGGGCCAGTTGTATAACAAAAATTTATTGTACAAAGGTTACACCATTCAACCCTATTCGCCTATGGCGGGAACAGGTTTGTCTTCACATGAAATCAATCAACCTGGTTGTTACAAAGATGTGAAGGATACAACTGTTGTTGCGCAGTTTAAAATGATTGAAGGTCAGAATATACCTTTTCAAGCAAGTGTTGCAGATCATTGCGATGTGATGCTCCTTGCTTGGACAACCACACCTTGGACTTTACCGTCTAACACCGCACTTTGTGTAGGTCCAAAAATTGACTATGTTCTCGTTCGTTCGTTCAACCCATACACGCACATAGAATCACAAGTCATTCTTGCAAAAGATTTATTAGCAAAACACTTCGGAAAAGGATTTATTCAGGCAGAAGATGAATCAGCATTTGCAAATTATGATAAATCAGGCAAAAATATTCCTTTTGCAGTTTTAGGTGAATGCAAAGGTTCAGATTTAAAAGGTTTGCGCTACGAACAATTATTACCTTACACTTTACCTCACGAAAATGCAGATAAAGCTTTTCAAGTAATTACAGGTGATTTCGTTACAACTTCAGACGGAACTGGTATTGTGCACATTGCGCCAACTTTCGGTGCAGATGATGCACGTGTGGCAACTGAATCAGGAATACCAGCAATGCTATTGTTAGATGATAAAAATTTAACTATTCCATTAGTTGATTTACGTGGTCGTTTTCTTCCGCAATTAAAAGATGAAACCTTTGGCTTTGCAGGAGAATATGTTAAAGCAGATTACTTAACTGACGCTGAAAAAGAAACGGAATATCAACTTCAAAAAACACGTTTGGCAGCAATCATTCCCGATTTGAAAGCATACATGTCGGTTGATGAACGAATTGCCTTAAAATTAAAAATAGAAAACAAAGCTTTTAAAATAGAAAAATATGAACACAGCTACCCGCATTGTTGGAGAACTGATAAACCCGTTTTGTATTATCCATTAGATTCTTGGTTCATAAAGGTAACAGATGTGAAAGAACGAATGATGGAACTCAACAACACCATCAATTGGAAACCAGCTTCAACTGGAACAGGTCGTTTTGGCGAATGGCTTAAAAACGCAAACGATTGGAACTTATCGCGCTCGCGCTATTGGGGAATTCCGATTCCGATTTGGTCAACTGAAGAAGGCGACGAACGCATCTGTATTTCTTCGGTAGAACAATTAAAAAATGAAACTGAAAAATCTATTTCAGCTGGATTTATGAAAACAAATCCTTTAGTTGAATTTACCCCAAATGACTTTTCGAAAGAGAATTACGCGAAGATAGATTTACATAAAAACTACATGGACGAAATTATCTTGGTTTCTCCCTCTGGAAAAGCAATGAAACGCGAAAGTGATTTAATTGATGTGTGGTTCGATTCAGGTTCGATGCCTTATGCTCAATGGCATTACCCGTTTGAAAACAAAGAATTAATTGACAATGCGAAAGCTTATCCAGCAGATTTTATTGCTGAAGGAGTAGATCAAACACGTGGTTGGTTTTATACGCTGCACGCAATTGCAACAATGTGTTTTGATTCTGTAGCATACAAAAACGTGATTTCTAACGGATTGGTTTTAGATAAAAACGGTCAAAAAATGTCTAAACGACTTGGAAATACGGTTGAACCATTTGAGACATTGGCGAAATACGGACCAGATGCTACTCGATGGTATATGATTACGAATGCGCAACCTTGGGACAATTTGAAATTCGATATAGAAGGAATTACTGAAACACAGCGCAAATTCTTCGGAACACTTTATAACACTTATTCTTTCTTTGCTTTGTATGCAAATATTGATAGTTTTAGTTTTGAGCAAGCTGAAGTTCCCTTAGACAGAAGACCTGAAATTGATCGCTGGATTATTTCTAAATTAAATACTCTAATTGCAGAAGTTGACGAAGCTTTCACGCAATACGAACCAACTCGAGCAGGACGATTGATTCAAGATTTTGTCTCGGATCAGTTGTCAAATTGGTATGTGCGCTTGTGTCGCCGCCGATTCTGGAAAGGTGAATATGTGGAAGATAAAATTGCAGCATACCAAACGCTCTACACCTGTTTGGAGGCAATTTCAATTATTGCTTCGCCAATTGCACCGTTTTTTATGGATCAATTGTTCAATGATTTGAATGCAGTTACGAAGATACATAAAGTTGAATCAGTTCATTTGGCTCTTTTCCCAAAATCAGATTCAAGCAAAATTGATACAGAATTAGAACAACAAATGGAAATTGCTCAAAATGTATCTTCCTTGGTTTTAGGTCTTCGAACGAAAGTGAAATTGAAAGTACGTCAACCACTTCAACAAATCATGGTTCCAGCTTTGAATCCAACTTTTGTGAAAAACATTTTACATGTAAAAGAATTGATTTTGAACGAAGTGAATGTGAAAGAACTCAATTTATTGGATGAAAAAAATACTGTTTTCGTAAAATCAATAAAACCAAATTTCAAGACTTTGGGCAAGAAATATCCGCAGCAAATGAAAGATATTTCAGCTTGGGTGAAAGAAATGAATCAAGAAACAATTGCTCAGATTGAGGTAAATAAAGGTTGGACTGGAAATTTGGCTGGAAACGACATTGAATTGAGTTTAGAAGATTTCGAAATACTTGCTGAAGACATTCGAGGATGGTTGGTTGCCGCAGAAAATGGTTTAACTGTAGCTTTAGATGCAACTTTAACAGACGAACTTCGCCAAGAGGGAATTGCCCGCGAATTGGTGAATCGAGTTCAAAACTTACGCAAAGATTCTGGTTTTGAAGTAACTGATCGCATTTCTATACTTATTGAATGCTCTGAAGAGTTGAAAACAGCCATCTTGAACAACCAAGAATATGTGTGCAACGAAGTTTTAGCAACTGGAATTTCCTTCGGAAACAACGGTACAGCTGTGGCAATTGATTTAGTGGAAGAAGGCGATACGCTTTTGGCTTTGAGTAAGGTAAATTAATTATCTTTATAAAAAATGGCTATGAAAATAGAAAGTATTCATATTGAAAATTTTAAAGTTTTCAAAAAAACAACGATTAAAAATCTATCTAAAATGGTAGTTCTTTTGGGAACTAACGGTTCTGGAAAATCAACATTTTTTGATGTGATTGGTTTTTTAAGTGATTCTCTTCAAAATAATGTCACAATTGCACTAAACAAAAGAGGTGGGTTTCAAGAAGTAATATCAAGAGGATGTAATATAAATAACGATTTAATAAAATTTGAGATAAAATTTAGAAATGAACTTATTGGAGGAGAACATTCACCTGTTGTAACTTATTCGCTTGAAATTGGACAAAAAGATGGAAAAGCAATTGTGAAGCGTGAAATTTTAAAATATAGAAGAGGCCAAAACACAGGAAAACCTTGGCATTTTTTAGATTTTAGTGATGGATCTGGTTATGCTATAACCAATGAGTCGGAATACGGTAAATCAGATGTTTCAGAAAATCGTGTTGAACAAAAAGTAACAAGTCCAGATATTTTAGCAATCAAAGGTTTAGGACAATTTGAACAATTTAAAGCTTTAAGTACTTTTCGTGGCTTATTGGAAAAATGGTATGTTTCAAATTTTAAAATTGAATACGGTAGAAATATTTCAGATACTGGTATTTCCAACCATCTTTCTGTAAACGGCGATAATTTGGCTCAAGTAACAAAATATATGTTTGATTATCATCGTGAATTATTTGAATCTGTATTAAAAAAATTACCAAGTAGAATTCCAGGTATTAATCAAGTTGAAGCAAAAGAAACAGAAGATGGTAGAATAGTTTTAAAATTTCAGGATCAAAATTTCAAAGATCCTTTTGTTGCTCGATATGTATCAGATGGTACAATCAAAATGTTTGCTTATATGATTTTACTTCATGATCCAGAGCCACATCCTTTACTTTGCATTGAAGAACCTGAAAATTTTTTACATCCTGATTTACTTCTACAATTATGTGAAGAAATTAGAGAATACGCTGAAAAAGGAGGTCAAGTATTTGTTTCTAGTCACTCCCCAGATTTTGTAAACGGTTTAAACATAGATGAGTTGTTTTATATTGTCAAAGAAAATGGATTTTCAACTATTAAATCAGCTAAAGACGATAGTCTTTTAAAAGAGTTGTCAAAAGAAAATCAGTTAGGTTGGTTGTGGAGAAATCACTATATTAATGGAGCAAATTTATAAATATGTTACACATCTTTACTGAAGAACCTTCAATAAAATATGTTTTAGAAAAAATTATTTATAAAATGAATTTTGTTGAAGATGAATTTAGAATACACTCACATCAAGGTAAAAATGATTTAATAACTGCTTTAAATAAAACAGTACCTTCAATTAGTAGAATTCCTGATTCAAAAATATTAATAACTATTGACCAAGATAAAAATGATTGTATTTCATTAAAAAATGAAATACAACAAATAATTGAACCGTCATGTGCATGTGACTTCAAAATTAGAATCATTTGTAAAGAACTTGAAGCTTGGTATTTAGGTGATATGAATGCAATTGAAAATGCATACCCAAGATTTAAGGCGGAAAACTATAAAAACAAATCTAAATACAGAAATGTAGATAAAATTGTTTCTCCAAATTTAGAAGTTTTAAAAATTATCCCTGAATATAACCCATTTAAAAGACTTCCTAAAATTGAAGCTGCAATAAGAATTAGTCCATTCTTAGAATTAGACGGAAATAAATCAAGCAGTTTCAACAATACAATCAAGGCTATTAAATTTTTAACCCAATGAATAAAAAATTATTAGCCGAACTTTGTAAAGTTCCAGGAGCACCCGGTTTTGAGGAAAAAGTACGTCAAGTTGTATTGCGTGAAATCAAAGACTTGTGCGATGAAATTACCATTGACAACATGGGGAATGTGTATGCAATTCGCCGTGGTAAATCAAACAAAGCCGCAATGGTGGGCGCGCACATGGACGAGATTGGCTTCATGGTTACGCATATAGACGACAAAGGCTTTATTCGTTTCACAACTTTGGGAGGTTTCGACCCGAAAACATTAACAGCCCAACGCGTTCTTGTTCACGGAAAGAAAGACATAATCGGAGTAATGGCCTCTAAGCCAATTCACGTTATGACACAAGACGAGCGCAATAAAGTTGCAAAGTTGTCTGATTATTTCATTGATACTGGTTTACCGGCAGAAAAAGTAAAACAAATCGTTTCCATTGGTGATGCGGTAACGCGCGAACGCGAATTCATCGAAATGGGAGATTGTTACAATTGTAAGTCCTTAGATAATCGTTTGGCTGTATTTATTGCAATAGAAACATTGAAAAACCTAAAAGGAAAAAAAATACCAAATGATGTTTACATGGTTTTCACCGTTCAAGAGGAAGTTGGTTTACGCGGTGCAAATGTGGCGAGTTTAAACATCAAACCTCATTACGGTTTTGGACTAGATACAACAATTGCTTTCGATTTACCTGGAGCAGCTGCTCACGAACAAATCACGAAATTAGGTGAAGGAACTGCAATAAAAATAATGGATGCAGCAACAATCTGTGACGTGCGTATGGTGCGTTACATGAAAGAAGTTGCAGATCGAAACAAAATTAAATGGCAACCCGAAATATTAACCGCTGGAGGAACAGATACTGCTGGAATTCAACGCATGTCGCCAGGTGGTTCAATTGCCGGAGCGGTTTCAATTCCAACCCGTCATTTGCACCAAGTAATTGAAATGGCGCACAAAGACGATATTCAAGGAAGCATCGATTTATTAACTGCTTGCTTATTGGAGTTAACTAAATTCAATGAAAAATTTTAAGATGAAAAAACTATTTTTAATCGCAGTAACATTAACGTTTACACTAGTTTTTGTTGCACAAGGAAGAGAAGAACGACCTGCGGAAGTAATTGTTCTAAAACCCTATAAAGGAAAAGCCATTGTATCTTACAATTGCGAAAATTTATTCGACACTATTGATCAACCAGATGTAATAGATGAAGATTTCTTGCCTTCAGGCAAATTGAAGTGGAATTCTACTCGTTATCAAACAAAACTAGATCATATTGTAGAAGCAGTTACCTTACAAACAACTTCAAATCCATTAATAATCGGTTTAGTTGAGGTGGAAAACTATGGAGTTTTAAAAGATTTAAAAAGTCACGGTAAATTAAGTGAAACGCGTTACGAAGTAGCACATAAAGATTCTCCAGATAAACGCGGAATTGATTGTGGTTTGTTATACGATAAAGACCGATTTAAACCACTTGTAATTACAAATCTTGCGGTAAAAATAGACACTGCAAAGAATTTTTTCACCCGTGATGTTTTATATGTTAAAGGCGAATTGTTTGGTGGAAAAATTATTCATGTTTTTGTAAATCATTGGCCTTCTCGAAGAAGTGGAGAAAAAGAAAGCGAACATCTTCGGGTTAGGGCTGCAGAAGTAGCTCGCGCAAAAATAAATGAAATATTAAAAGAAAATCCGAAGGCAAATATTTTGTTGATGGGAGATTTTAATGACCATCCAGATAACATTTCACTTGAAACAACTTTGGGAGCTGGACAAACAAAAGACAAAACGAAAGATTTAGTTAATTTAATGTACGACGACCATTTGGCAGGAGAAGGAACACATTCTTATCAAGGAAAATGGGGGGTTTTAGATCAGATCATCGTTTCAAAGTCGTTTTACAAAGGAAAAGGGAAAATCAAAATACTTGGAAAAGACGCCAAAATTATAAAGGACGACAAATTGCTTTTCGAAATGAAAGACGGCTCAAAAAAACCATCTACAACTTATGGTGGAGAAAAATATTATGGCGGTTACTCTGATCATTTACCGATTCAAATAACACTCAAATAAGTGAAAACAATTGCCTTTTCAACTTCTCAGTTTGTGACAATCGATTACGAGCTAGCACCAACAATTTATAGAGTTTTGGCTTCAATAATTGATTATGCTGCTTTATTACTTTATATAGTTATTGTTTCCGCTATATTCAAACTGAAAATTTTTGAATGGTTAATTTATGGGATTACATTAAGCGAACTGCTTTTGGTTTACCTTCCCTATATGTTCTATTCGCCCATTATGGAATACTTAACAAATGGCTGTTCGTTAGGTAAATATGCACTCGGAATTCGTGTTGTAAAAGCAAACGGTGAACCCGCTGGTTTGCGCGAATATTTTACCCGCTGGATTTTTCGTTTTGTAGATATCTGGATTGGCGGCTTGGGCTTCTTAGCAATTCTTCTTTCTAGCACTTCTGAAAGAAGACAACGTTTGGGCGATTTAATTGCGGATACCGTTCTTATTAAAGTGCGCGACACACAACGGTATGCTCTTCAAGATATTTTAAATATTAAAAGCAGTGACAATCATGTAGTCACTTATCCAAGTGTAACGCGCTTTTCAGATGAAGACATGCTTTTTTTGAAAAACGTAATTCTAAGAGTAACAAAA
Organism: Crocinitomicaceae bacterium; assembly: GCA_031409255.1. Taxonomy (GTDB): domain Bacteria; phylum Bacteroidota; class Bacteroidia; order Flavobacteriales_D; family Crocinitomicaceae; genus Fluviicola. The sequence continues at coordinate 18,415 of JANNWW010000051.1, read as the reverse complement.
TACCCCAACGAAGACAACAAAATACTTGCTATTGATTTAGCGGGCGAAACTTCTCGTTTGATAGGTTTGCCAGAAATTCCACAAAAAAAAATGGAGTTTTTACGAACCGTTTTGCAAGATTACGTAGTACTTACACGCTCTTAATATGGGACAGTTAATAGTAGTTCCAACTCCAATAGGAAACTTAGAAGACATTACCCTTCGTGCAATTCGCATGCTTAAAGAAGCCGAAACAATTTATTCTGAAGACACCCGCGTAACAAAAAAATTATTGTCGCATTTAGAAATTACAGGCAAACACATAGTTCCTTTTCATGCGCACAATGAACACCGACAATTGGAGCGTTGCTTGGATACAATTCGCGCAAATACAACTACTGTATTAGTTTCAGATGCAGGAACGCCAGCCATCTCTGATCCCGGGTTTTTATTGGTTCGCGCATGCGTAGAAAACGATATAACTGTTACTTGCTTGCCCGGTCCAACAGCCTTTGTTCCCGCAGTGGTAGGAAGTGGTTTTCCTGCAGATTCATTTATTTACGATGGTTTCCTTCCACACAAAAAAGGTAGACAAACACAGTGGAAATCTTATTTGGAAGAAGAAAGAACAGTTGTTTTGTATGAATCACCTCATCGTATATTAAAAGCTTTGGAAGAATGCGTGGCAATTCTTGGTCCAGATCGAGAAGTTTGTGTTGCAAGAGAAATTAGCAAATTCTTCGAGGAATTTAAACGCGGACGTGTTGAAGATGTGCTCAAATATTACCAAACAAACATTGCAAAAGGAGAAATAGTTTTACTTGTAAAAGGAATCAAAAAATGAAAACCGAAGCAATTTATTTAATTAAAAAAGGAGCCGCTGAAAATGCTTTTGAATTAAGAACACACGAAACAAAAGCTCTTAATTCAACGCAATTATTAGTTGAAGTTGAATCTTTTGGATTGAACTACGCAGACGTAATGGCGCGCCTTGGTTTGTATCGCGAAGCGCCCCCAAAACCATGTGTTATTGGTTATGAAATTGTAGGGAAAGTAATAGAAACTGGAAACGATGTAGATGCATCATTTATCGGAAAACGCGTAGTTGCTTTTTGTAGATTTGGAGGATATGCAAAACACATTGTGATTGATAATTATGCTTTCGCAGAAATAAACGACATGGATGCCGGCGAAGCTTTGTGCTTGTGCACACAATGGGTTACTGCTCATTATATGGTTGAACGCGCAGCGAATGTTCAAAAGGGCGAAATTGTTTTGATTCACGCCGCAGCTGGTGGAGTTGGAACCGCATTAATTCAATTGTGTAAAAGAAAAGGCGCAACTGTGATTGCAAAAATTGGAAATGAAGCTAAGAAAGAATTAGTTGAAAAAATTGGCGCAGACCACGTAATTGTTTATACCAAAGAAGATTATGAAGATAAAATAGAACAACTACTTAAACCAGGTCGTTTAGATGTTAGTTTTAATCCTGTTGCTGGTTCAACCTTCAAAAAAGATTGGAAATTATTAGGAACTGGTGGTAGAGCTGTGCTTTTTGGAGGAAGTGAATTATCGTCTGGTCGTTGGGGAATACTTTCAGCGATTAACTTCGTACGTAAAATGGGTCGACCTTTACCAATTGCATTAATGATGCGCTCAAAGACAATTTCCGGTATAAATATGTTGAAAATTGCAGATAACAAGCCCGAAGTACTAAAATCATGTATGAGTGAGGTTTTAGAAATAATCGAAAAAGACAAACTAAAACCAATTGTGGGTGCGCGTTTTCATGTAAAAGAGATTGTTTTAGCGCACAACTTCCTCGAATCAGGCAAATCTACAGGAAAAATTTGCGTGTCATGGTAAAACTATATTTGCTACTTATTTGCGCACTTTTTCTGTTTGCTTGCAGAGAAATAAAACCAGGAAAACCTGAACAAGTTGAAAAAAAAATTACTTTAATTGAAAAAAAAATAGACCTCAAATTCGTTGAAATATATGAAGGGAATGTTCCTTGTGCAGATTGTTTGGGGACTTTTCTACGCCTCGTATTAAAACGTGAAACAGAAAAAACAAAAACAGGTGTATTTCGCTTAACCGAAAATTTTAAAGGAAAAGCAAGTCAAGAAGACGGAATTTCAGAGGTAATTACAACTGGTGAATTCAAGTTTTTTGTTGATGAAAAGAATCGGAATCGTTTAGAAATTGCAGACCCAAATTTTGCAGACACCTCAGCCAGAATTCGTGAATTCTTTGTCGAAAAAAACGAACTTGCACAATTTAGAGACGACAGAAGTCAAATGAATCTGAAGTTATATCGCTTAAAAAAGATAAGAACACTAAAATGTAAACTAGTTAAGGAGAAATATAACGATTAAACTGCTTTGTCAATTTTATCTTTTCAACTTAATTCCATACGCACAATGTCTGCAAACGTTTGTACAACATTTGCCTTTCAAGTATTGATACAATTCTGTGAAAACGAAATATCCATTTTCTTTGTAAAAATGAATTCCTTCCACAAAATCTGCTGGCAAAACTTGCTCTCGAATTGAATTTGAAACAACCATATCATTTAATTCTGTTAAACAACTGTTACACAAACAATCATAAGAAGTTTCGCTCAAATATTCACGGGTTCGTGAGTCAATTTTCACATCAAAACAACTACATTGTTCGGTTGAACTTGCTAAGCACTCAAGAGAATTTTGGCAACGACCACAGATTTTTTTCATTTCAACAATTTCAACAAAGTTAGTTACTTTCCCCATTTTTAAATGAATTAACTTTACATTTGAAATATGAATAATCCACGTTCGTTTAAACTCTTGGCTGGAATACTGGTCGTTTTATGCATGGGTTTACTTGCTTTATTTGCCGTTGCTCGAAAACAAAGTGATCTCCAGCTTGAAACAATTCACGATTTAAAAAAAACAACAGCTCAAAAAGAGCAAATAAATATTGTTTTTTCAGTTAAAACTGAACACCAACAAGAGGTAATTGAATTTATTACACGTAAAAATACACAACGAATTTCATTTAAAAATTTCGATTTATATTACGATGATTTGAAGAAACAAGGCTTTCTTCTAGGACCGGATATTGAAAAAAAATCAATCAATTTTCAATACCAATTGTGGATTAAAAATTCTGGCTCTTGCTTAAGCGCAGGACTTTTTACATACGATGAGTTTTTATCGGGTAGCGATGTGTTCGATTTAAATTTTAAATCTGGAGATGAAATACTATTAACAATTGAAAAAATGGGTGGAGCAAAACTACCTACACTTAATTATTTAGTTGAAAAAAAACTAATTAAACCATGATTTGTCCGCCATCACTCAAAAAAGGAGACACCTTACTTCTTGTTTCTCCAGCAAAAGCAATTGAAGAAGCATTTGTTATAAATGCAAAAAACTTGCTCGAAAAACGCGGATATAAAGTTGAATTAGCGAAATGCGTTTCAACACAAAAAAATTATTTTTCAGGAACAGACCAAGAGCGCACAGCAGATATGCAGTGGGCAATTGACCACTCGGAAGCAAAAGCAATTATCTGTTGTAGAGGTGGTTACGGAGCAATTCGTGTAATGCAACAATTAAATTGGGCAAATTGGCTGCGCGAACCAAAGTGGTTAATTGGGTTTTCTGATATTACAAATTTTCATTTAATGGGTTTGAAATTAGGAATTGAATCTATTCATGGAACAATGCCTTTGAATTATCAGGAAAATTCTGCTGAAAGTTTCGAAACTTTGTTTTCGATTTTAGAAACTAATACAGTTTCATTTAATTGGAATTCAAGTAATTTTAATAAAATTGGCGAAGTAAAAGGAACTTTAATTGGCGGAAATTTATCTATTTTATATAGTTTATTAGGAACTCCACTCTGTCCGAAATTTGAAAATGCAATTTTATTTGTTGAAGATTTATCTGAACAGATATACCACATCGATCGCATGTTGCAAGCATTCAAATTGGCAGGTGTTTTTGAGCAAATTTCGGGTTTAATTGTTGGAGGAATGACCGATTTACACGACACTGCAATTCCAACTAACTATTCAGTTGAAACTTTATTCATTGAAGCACTCTCTTACCGCAAAATTCCAATGTGTTTTAATGCCCCAATTGGTCATATAAATGATAATCGTGCAGTTATTTGTGGCCGAAAAGGCCAACTAAAAGTTTTAGAAAATAGTGTTTCAATTTCGCAGCTTTAACAATTTTTTAAGTTGTTGACAAATTGAAAAGCGTAACTTTGGTTCAATTATTGGTTTTCGATGCCAAAAAGGAATCAAATTAGTAATCTATATATTCAAATGAAAAAAATTTTAGCGATTCTATCAATTCTAATACTCTTTTCTTCATGCGTAGATATTTTCGACGAAATTGTTTTGCATCAAGACGGAAGCGGAACCTACAAATATACCTTAAATTTAAGTGCAAGTAAAGTCAAAATAAATTCGCTTTTAGCCTTAGATAGTATAGACGGACAGCGCATTCCGAAATTACCTGAAATTAAAGAAAAAATAAAGCTCTATATTCTGAAATTAGATGAGAAAGAAGGAATATCGAACGTAAAAGTAGATGCAAATTACGATGATTTTGTTTTCAAATTTTCATGTGATTTCACAAATGTAAATACTTTACAAGCTGCAATTAAAGAAATTTTAAAGGAGGAAATTAAAGATAAAAACAATCCTTTACTCAATGAAAACTGGGTTTCCTGGGACGGAAAACAACTGGTTCGCAACATTCCAAATTTCACAGCGCCCATTTCCAAACTAAAAGCAGAAGACAAAGATTTGCTCAAAAATGGAAAATATATTGCTGTTTCGCGTTTCGACAAAGAGGTTGCAAAATGCGACAATGCATCTGCGCAAATATCGCCAAGTAAAACAGCGGTAATGGTAAAAGCAAGTACGTATCAGGTGGCGAGCAATCCGAGTTTATTGAAAAATACGGTTACTTTAATTCCTTGATTTTTCTAGTTCTATATGTCTTGATGTCTGTCAATTTACATTTTACTACTAGCTGATTTCTTAGAAAAACTGTACCTTCGCGCTCTTCAAATTTCAAAATTATGATTTCAGTTGATTCCTTAGGCGTTGAATTTAGTGGCAAAGTATTGTTCAGCAATGTTTCGTTTGTAATAAATGAAAACGATAAAATTGCTTTAATGGGCAAGAATGGGGCTGGAAAATCAACATTACTTAAAATTTTGGCTGGTCAACACAAGCCTAATCAAGGTGGAATCTCAGCTCCAAAAGATGCAATTATCGCTTATCTACCACAGCATTTATTGACTGAAGACGATTGCACTGTTTTTGAAGAAACAGCGAAAGCTTTTTCACAAATATTTGAAATGCGCGATGAAATTGAGGAAATTAATCACCAATTAACCATCCGAACAGATTATGAATCTGACGAATATGCAAAACTAATTGAGCGCGTTTCTGAACTAAGTGAGAAATTTTACTCAATAGAAGAAATCAATTATGACGGAGAAATTGAAAAAGTATTGAAAGGAATGGGCTTCGAACGTGAAGATTTTACCCGTCCAACAAGTGAATTCTCTGGTGGATGGCGCATGCGCATAGAGCTTGCTAAAATTCTACTCCAAAAACCAGATTTGATTCTTTTGGATGAGCCAACCAACCACATGGACATTGAATCTATCCAATGGCTGGAAGAATTTTTAATTAATTCAGCCAAAGCTGTTGTTGTTATTTCTCACGACAGAGCCTTTGTAGATGCTATTACAACCCGCACTATTGAAGTAACAATGGGCAGAATTTACGATTACAAAGCCAAATATTCACATTATCTAGAACTGAGAAAAGACCGCCGGGCTCAGCAACAAAAACAATTTGAAGAACAACAAAAATTTATTGCTGAAACTACTGAATTCATTGACCGATTTAAGGGAACCTATTCCAAAACCAATCAGGTTCAATCTCGCGTAAAAGTTTTAGAAAAATTAGACATCATTGAAGTAGATGAAGTAGATAATTCCTCTTTGCGCTTAAAATTTCCTGCAGCTCCGCAATCTGGTCGATACCCCGTTGTTTTGGAAGATGTTACAAAAGCATATGGCGAACATTTAGTGTTTAAAGATGCTTCTTTAACCATTGAACGAGGAGATAAAGTTGCGTTCGTGGGCCGAAATGGAGAAGGTAAATCTACTCTAATTAAAGCAATCATGAAACAAATAGATTGTGAGGGGAAATTGGAGCTGGGACACAATGTAAAAATTGGTTATTTTGCACAAAATCAGGCTGCTTTACTCGACGAAACCTTGTCTATTTACGAAACAATTGACGGAATTGCAGAAGGAGAAATTCGCACAAAAGTGAAAGATATTTTGGGCGCCTTTATGTTTGGTGGAGAAATTTCTACGAAGAAAGTGAAAGTGCTTTCGGGAGGTGAGAAAACGCGATTAGCAATGATAAAACTCTTGCTTGAGCCCGTAAATTTATTGATTCTCGATGAGCCTACGAATCACCTCGACATGAAAACCAAAGACATCATCAAAGACGCCTTGAAAGCTTTTGAGGGAACGTTGATTTTAGTTTCTCACGACCGTGATTTCTTAGCGGACTTAGCAACTAAAGTGTATGAATTTGGAAACAAACGTGTAAAAACTCATTTCGAAGACATCAATGGATTCCTTGCATTGAAAAAATTAGAGAATTTACGCGAAGTGGAAAGAAAATAACAAAAAACCAGGAAGAAACAGTTTTTTCAATTTTCATTTATTCATGTATACTTCTAATAATTTCGAGCGATTTCAATTCGCGCATGCCATGTAAATGAAAGTCGAAATATTTTAACCATTTTTCAATACACATGCGTTTTTCAATTTGCGGAATTTGTAAGGCCAAAAATTGCTCTTTGGAATCGAGTAAACAGTTTTCAAACCAATGAATATCTGAACCTTCGAAATAATCTAAGTGAGTTGGACGTAGGTTTTGCAAGCCCCCGTTTTTAATATCTAAAACCGTTGGGTTTTTTGTTTCAACCGAAGGAACAATTCCATTAAAATAGGCAAACTGACCTAAAAACCAGAAGATATAATTTCCGAGTTCTTGCGTGTGTGCAAGCCAAGTAATCTCTTTCCATAAAAACTCAAATAAATGTAAATCTGCAACACCAGGTTTACTTGTTTTTTGAACCAATTCGGCAATAAAAAAAGCAATACTCGATTTTATTGGAGAAAAAATAATTTCGTGATTTGTTTCCAGTAATTGAAGATCTGTAAGTTTACCTAGTTCGCTCTCTTTGCGTTTGTAATGCGTAAATTCTACCAAAGCTAAGGGTGAAAAAACGATTCTTTTTTTGCGTTTAGCTCCTTGAAAAAGAAAAGATTTTAGTCCTTCATTTTGCGTCAGTAAAACAACAATTAAACTGGTCTCTGAATAGTCGAATCGGTGAATTAGGATTCCCTTTTCAACGGTTTTCATCGGATAACAACCACTTTTCCTACTTGCTTGTTTTTGCCTGTAAACTTTTCGTTGGTTGCTGTCCAGATAAGATAAACTCCTCCAGGAACATCGTTTCCATCTAAGGTTTTTCCATTCCAGATAGCTGTTCCGCCGTTAGAAATTGTTTGGAAAACAAGGTTTCCTGCAACGTCAGTAATTTTAACGTCGCTGTTGTAACGAATACCTTGAATGGTAATTGGACCAGCATATTCTGGTTTAACTGGGTTCGGAAAAACAGTTGTGCTTGCATATTCTGGATCTTCATAGCTTGCATCTGTGCGCAAGGAAACCAAGCCCACAGAAGTTACAATGAATAATTCACCCGATTGGTGGTTAAAATCCATGTCAACAATTGCATTTGAGAGCAAGGGTGAGTTTTCGGCCGTATAATTCGCTACAATAGTTTGCCCGTCTGGGCTTAAACAATACAAACCGCTTGAAGCTGTGGCAATCCATTTACGGTTTCCACCGTCAATTTCAATGTCATTTATTGCTGTATTGTTCAAAAATGCTTCTACGTTTCCTTCGAAATTAATTAGAATTTCGCTGGCATCAGAAACTCCTTGTTCATCAAAAAGACCTGCGCTATTGTATAGAATTGCAAAACCTTCGTCTGTTCCAATCCATATTTCATTGTCGAAATCGATTCCAATTGCGGAAACAACACCTGAAGGAAGATTCCCCAAACCTGTTCCTTTTTGCAGAATTTTGAAAATATCGTCTGAAATATTATCCAGTGTGTTTTTATAGTTTAAGCCAATAATTCCGATGTTTTTTATTGAAAACCAAACATTTCCATTGTAATCTATTGCCAAATTAGAAACATACGTGTTTTTTGAAGAGGAACCTGTTTCGAATTCAAGCCATGTTCCGTCTGGTTTACGCATTTTGAGCGGATTGTTTGTGTATGCATTTAAGACCCAAAGATTGCCTTTGTCGTCGAATTCCACATCTGAAATACACACCCGGTTGTTTCCAAGGGAAGTAAAATCGAGCGCAGAATTAGCCGGATTGAGTAGTTCGGTAACTTCATCTCCAACAACTCGCACGAGGGGATCTATGGAATAGGAAGAAAAATAAACCTCGTCTTTGTTCAGTGGATTTATTGCCACATTTGAGAGGGCTCTGTTCAAGGTTCCGAGCAGTAAGGGCTGAGAATTACTGATGTGCGTCCATTCTTCGTTTTGAAATAAATACCCTCCCGAAATTCCTTCTTCTAGCACAACGGCATCAAGAGTTGTGCTTGCAACAGCAATTTTATCGTTGAAACTATTTACACTAAAAAATTCGTTTCGCGCCGGACCGGGAACTTGTAAGAAACTGAAACTAAACTGGTCGCCATATCTAACCAAACCAGTATCAATATCGGCCAAATAATAAACACCATCGTAAAAAACACCTGCTTTTATATTCGAAACCGTTGAGTTGTAATTAACAGCATTGTACACATTTTGAGAACCTGTAAAATGAGACAAGGCACCAAAGGTGTTAAAAAATAAGTCGTTTTTGAAAACACGCAAGCTGCCAATGTCCCACAAACAACTATTGCAGTATACACTTTGAAAACTATTTCCATGAATGCGCATAATTGAATCGCCATTAAAGGGAATTTTCCAGACCAATAAAAGTGAATCTCCGTAGGTGTCTAATTCTGAATAAGATCCGGTAATGGGAAGTGGCACACGCGGGTCTGTTTGCCATTGACTTTGATCTGCGAGTAAACTATTCGAAAGTGCAGCTTTGTATACGCGGTTGTTTGAAAGGCAAAAGATGGAATCGTGTAAAAAAGTAGTTCTTAAAATTGAACCCGTTCCACCATTTGGATAATAGGTGTCTTTTATTTCACTTTTCGAAATATTAATCACAACAATTCCAAAGGGGGTTGAGGCATACATCAAACCATTTTTAGATTTGAATTGCAAGATTTCTTTGTTCCCAATAATTTGGGCTAATTTAATTGCTGGGATATTTATAATACTTCCATTTTCTAGGTATTGATCTATATTTCCGTTTTTATAGCCAATAAAAAAAGAGTTGGAGGATGAATCGAACGCGAGTGCAGAAACATTGATGTCTGAGAGCTGATCTACGCGATTCAGTATTTTCTTTTCGCCTAATTCAATATCATATTCAATAATTCCAGTTTCGAGAGCGCCAAGCACCAAGCCGTTCCCCAAAGCCACATCAAAACAAGATTGAGAAGAAAGGTGCATTCTCCATTGATTGGTTCCAATTTGGGAATAGCCAAAAGTGGAACAACAAATGAGAAATAAAAATAAAAATCTGTATTGCATAAATTCTATAATGCCATTTAAAACGCTTGAACTTCAAAATTATTTGAAAAAAGGGATAAAACCTGAAAAAACCATTAATTTTGTGTCCAGAGGTTGTTTTTTTTTGAAATCACTCTTTTAACGGCTCCGTGGCGCAACTGTCCTTTTGAGGATTTGCCCCACTCGCCAAAAAAGGCTCCGTGGCGCAACTGTATAGCGCACTGGATTTCGGCTCCAGCGGTTGTGGGTTAGAATCCCTCCGGGGTCACTCTTATGAAAGCTCCTTCAACGCAAGTTGGAAGAGCTTTTTTCTTTTTCTTCTGAATTGAAAATTTATTTTCAGATGAAAGGAGAAGAAGGAAAAAGTTAAGTGCTTTGTAAAAGTACTTAAAAGCTTTTATCCACTTTACGTTCCGTAACGGGATCTATAATCCCTCCAGGGTCACAAAAAAAGAAGAGCATCACTATCGTAATGCTTTTCTTTTTTATTCATTATTTTGATTTTATTTCTTGTTAATCAAAAATCTGGATTTAATTGGAGATTCAAAATTTTAAAAAGGTTTTCGTTTGATGTCTTATCAATGATTTCGAGTTTTGAACTTTCAATTTGAAATTTCATTCACTGTTAATTTAATATCAGCTTCAACTTAATCATCTAGTTAGTTTGAGATATAACATTTCTGAATTATATTTATGATCATGAAAAATGATATTGAACTTAAAAATATCCAATTACCAAAAACTAATGGGAATGAAGATTTAGAAACTATTTCAGAAAACAATCTTATGCCTTTATTCGACACTTCAATGTTTGAGTTTTGCACAAAAGATCGACGGGATAAGGGAATTGATATAACTTTTGATACCAAAAAAGATGGTTCACATTTAGGTTTTCGATTTATCATTCAGTTGAAAGCCACGAATAGCATACTACCAAATAAAGATGGGAGTTTAAGTAAGAGTATTGATACTTCCAACATTAATTTTCTTTTACATAATAATCATCTTGCGTATTACATACTTCATGATCAATCGACTAATACATTTTACTATGAAAATCTACATGAATTTATTAAGACTTTACAAATAAAGTCCTCTGAATGGGAGTTTTCTCAAAGTCATGTTTTAAGATTTAGTAAAAAACTTACGGTAGAAGAGATTAATAAAATCTATGAAGAAGTCATAAAATGGGGAATATCTCAAAGAGAACTTCGATTACAAACCATTTACATTTCAGGAAGTTTAAATTCAAATGATCGTATAACAATCGATAGTGAATATAATGTAATAGGCGATAATGATATAAGAGCTTACATAGAAAAATTTGGATTTCAATTGATAAATGATGGACACTGGAATCGACTTTTAGAAATCAATAACAAAGCAACAGGTAACTTAGCTTCCACAAATCTTTATAATTTAATCATTGGAATAGCAAATTATTACGCTGGAAACAGGTGGGTGGCTATTTCTCACCTGAATAGAGCGAAGAACGCTGATGATTTAGATGAAGAACAACAGTTTCAATTATTATATTTTGATTCAACTGTTCGATTCTCTTATCGTTTGATTGATCAAAACGAATATAAATTAGCTCTTGAAAAATTGGAGCAGAGTAAATCTATAGGTTTGTATATTAAACTTCATAGAATTAAGCAAAATTATCTTGAAACCATTACAGAGACAGAGGAGGGGCAGTTTGAGTTTTTTAAAAAACAGATAAATGAGATTATTAATGATCCTGAGGCTCATAAGTCGGTGGTTTTGACGGCACAGTGCGAGTTAATCTTATATCAAGGACATGAGAATAATCATAATTATTTAAGGGGAATAACTAAATTAAACATATTTGAGGAGGAAATTGGGATTGATCTTCAGGTTAGGATTAATTCTGCAAAACAATTTATGGATGCCAATTATGAATGTTATAAGTTTGTGTCTGATGTAACAAATGATGCGAAAAATAGCAACCATGTTTTTAACTACTTTCTGGCACTTCTTAATGAAGTAATCGTTTCTTTTAAATTTTTGGCATATACGTCTTTACATCGGGTTTTAAAGAAAATTCCAGGGATTTCAACTGATGAATCAACGAGCAATGCAAAGTCAATAGATATTAAACTGACTCATATAAATGAAGTTTTTGATTTCTTTAAAAGTATAGGACATGTTGAAAACATGATAGTTGCTCTTGCAACTAAGTATGAAATATTGAAATTCAGTGAACAAAACAATGAAGCCGATGAATTGATGATTGAACTGGAATTTTTGATTGCTCAAAACGATTTTTTGGAATACAAGGCGCAAACGGATAAACTAAAAAATGGAGGATGTGTGCGTGAAGTTTTTAAACAATTATTAGATGATATTGCAGAGAGAACTACCGCATCAAAATTGGAATTTGAAAGTTTAATTGAAGATATGAAATCAATGGATGAAAAAGAACTTCCAATAAAAACAGTTTCTACAGATAGTCATAATATAACTCTTTTTCCTATTGGTGAATTCACTTTTCCTAAAACTGAAACGAAAAAAAGTGTTTGAAATATTAAATATTTCTGACCCTTTATTAATTGAGGATTTTGAATGGAAATTTGACAAGATAATTCCAATTGCGAATATCCACCATGAGATAATTCCTAAGGAGGGGTATGCAGGGGGAAATCTAGCCAACAGAGGATTGGAATCATTGAAAAATATACATAGAGTAAGGAAAGCATTTTTTGAAATTGGGTTTTATAGATTGAAATAGCTGACTACTTCGCAACTCTTGATAGTTGCTCATGCTGCTTAATTTAGTCCAAATTCTTAATTAAAAAGTCGTGGTTTCTACCTACGGGGTCACACTAATGAAAACTCGTTCAAATTCAAGTAAACCGCTTAAAACTTCACCCCCACAACCAATACGTCGTCTGTTTGTTCGGTATCGGCTTTCCAGGAAAAGAAAGTGTTTTCCACCTTTGCGCGCTGAATCTCGAATGAATCTTGGTGAATTTCAAAGAAAAGATCTTGGATGGCTTTTGAACGAAATTTCTTCAATTTTGGTCCGCCAAACTGATCCTGAAAACCGTCGGAAGTAAAGTAATAAATATCTCCTTCAAGAACCGGAATAGAATGTAAACTGAAGGGTTTTGCTTCTTCGTAATAACCGCAAGGTTGTTTGTCTGTGGCTAATTTTAGCAATTCGTTGTTTCGAATAAGTATAATTTGATTGTAGGCAGCAGCGTAGTGTAAGGTGTGGGTTTGTTTGTCAAAAGAACAGACAATAATGTCCATTCCGTCTTTACTTTGTTCGGTTTCAGAACCTTGATTCAAGGAATTTACAATAAGGTCGCGCACTTCGTCGAGCATCTGATTTGGAAGTATATCTTTTTTACTTCTCACCACTTGTTCTAAAACGGATGTTGCAAGAATGGTCATAAAACCTCCGGGAACACCATGCCCGGTGCAATCGGCAATTGCGAAATAAAGCCGTTCATTGGTTTCGTATTTCCAATAAAAATCGCCGCTCACAATGTCTTTTGGTCTGAAAAACACAAATGCATCTTTAAAAGAGGATTTGAAACTTCTGGCATTTGGAAGCACAGCACTTTGAATACGTTTTGCGTAGTTAATGCTATCGGTTATTTCTTTGTTTTTTTTGAATAAAACGTCTTTTTGAACCGTAATTTCTTGCGATTGTTCAACAATGATTTTATTTTCACGCTCAATTATTTCCTTCGATTTAGCTAAAATTAATCTGCTTCGAATTTCATTAAAAGTCATTCTATATCTAGTTCGAATCAGAAATAAGGAGAAAATTGAAACTGTGAAAACTAGTAAGCCGCCATTGATTATAAATTCTTCACTACTTAATTTACTGTTCCATATATAAAATGCAATGTTGCTGATAATTGTTGCGACAATTAGAATAATCGAAAATTTAAATTCCCACAAAACAAGCATTCCTGCGCCAATAAAAAGTACCATGTATGCTGCGCTATGTTGTTGTAAATGTTTCACATCCATGAAACTCCACATGTAGGCGTTTTGAATTGAAATGCCAAGAACAAGTGCAAAAAGACAGGTGTAAATGTCAGTTTTCAATTGTTTTCTAAAAACAACTAAAAGTGCACAAGCGAGTGAAATGGAAATTCGGAAAATAAAAAAAGAAAGCGCTAAGGCTGGAAAAACAAAAATATCACTAACGAACCATACTAAATTTAGTCCAATTCCGACCCAAATTGCAATCACATGAAAACGCACTGTTGAACGATTAAATTCATTTTTTACAATTTCAGCAGATACTTCTAATTCGATCGAGTTCATATTCAAAAAGCGTAGTAATGGATCTTTTTATCAAACTTACAAATTTTTTGAGCTAAAAGATGTCTATTCTACACACAATAAATAAAAAATCCTTTTACCCATTCAAACTGATTCGTAAATTATGCGTTATATTAGCGGTAAAACAAACTAATGCATTTTTCGCTCATTATTCCGATATATAACCGCCCTGAAGAAATAAATGAACTTTTAGAAAGTTTAACCAAGCAAAGTTATCAGGAACCATTTGAAGTAGTAATCGTTGAAGACGGATCAACGCAAACATGTAAACACATAGTTGAGCAGTTTAAAGAGTTAAATTGCAGTTATTATTTCAAAGATAATTCTGGTCCGGGCCAATCACGCAACTTCGGAATGCAGCACGCAAAAGGAGATTATTTCATTATTTTAGATTCAGATTGTATTATTCCCGAGGACTACTTGCAACACGTAGCTGAAAATTTAAAAGCAAACTACTCAGATTGTTTCGGCGGACCCGATGCTGCGCATGAGAGTTTTACCGTTTTACAAAAAGGCATCAATTATTCGATGACTTCTTTTTTAACGACTGGTGGAATTAGAGGCGGGAAAAAATCGGTCGAAAAGTTTCATCCGAGAAGTTTTAATATGGGCTACTCACGAGAGGTTTTTGAAAAAACACACGGCTTTGCAAAAATGCGTTTTGGAGAAGATATAGACATGACATTGCGCATTCTAGAAAGCGGTTTTACAACTCGTTTAATTGAAGCTGCATTTGTTTACCACAAACGAAGATCAACCTTTAACCAATTTTACAAGCAAGTATTTAATTCCGGTATTGCGCGAATAAATTTATACAAAAGACATCCAAAATCTTTAAAGTTGGTTCATTTTGCACCTGCACTTTTCACGCTCTCAAGTATAGTGCTTTTAATTCTTGGCGTATTCGTTTCTCCCCTATTTCTTGTTCCGAATATACTTCACGTATTGCTTCTATTTGCGCACGCTAGTTTTACGAATAACAATTTGTTGATCGGGTTCTATTCAATTGGAACAAGTTATACGCAATTAACTGGCTACGGATTCGGATTTATTAAATCTTTTTGGCGCAGATTAATTTTGAAAAAAGACGAGTTTCAAGCATTTGAAAAAACTTTTTACAAGTAGTTTTTTATTAACCTGAGTTCGATTTTATTTTTGACGAACGGTTCTTTGTTCGATGCGTTTTTCGTAGTTCTCTCCTTTAAAAATTCGTTGAATAAAAATGCCTGACGTGTGAATAAAATTCGGATCTAATTCTCCGGCTGGAACTAATTCTTCCACTTCAGCAACCGTAATTTTTCCTGCCATGGCCATTAATGGATTAAAATTTCGAGCAGTAGCTTTAAAAATTAAATTTCCTTCAGTGTCGCCTTTCCAAGCTTTTACTAGTGCAAAATCTGCCGTAAGTGCATTTTCTAAAATATGTGGTTTACCATTAAAAACGCGCACTTCTTTCCCTTCAGCTACCTCGGTTCCATGTCCGGCAGGAGTAAAAAAAGCAGGAATTCCAGCTCCACCAGCACGGCAACGTTCAGCCAAAGAACCTTGCGGAATTAAATCAACTTCTAGTTCGCCAGACAACATTTGACGTTCAAATTCATCGTTTTCACCAACGTAAGAAGAAATCATTTTTTTGACTTGTTTTTGTTGAAGTAACAAGCCCAAACCAAAGTCGTCTACGCCAGCGTTGTTCGAAATACACGTCAAATTTTTTGTTCCTTTTTTCACCAATTCGGCAATTGAGTTTTCGGGAATACCACACAAGCCAAATCCACCAACCATTAAGGTCATTCCGTCTTCAATTCCGACTAAAGCTTCTTGAACGTTTTTTACTACTTTATTCATGCTGATCTTTTTGTTTTGATTATTTCAAAATACTTTTTCAATTTTAAAAACTGTTTTTCATACAATTCGTAAACCACTGCAGAAATAAGAAGTGTTAAAACTACATTTAATAAGAAAAACACCCACATATTTTGAGTTCCCCATTTATACATAAAACGTTGAACAATTATTGGGATAAGCATATTGCTAAATAAATAAATTCCGAAAGAAATTCTTCCTAAGTAGTTCCATGTTTTCTTAAAAGGAATATGAATAAGTTGTTTGTCGGAGAATATAAAATAGACCATTCCAACTCCGGCAATTAAAGCGTAAACATATTTTGCAAAAAGGGTTTGAACAACACTTGATGTTTCGTAAACGGCCTGTGTTGCAAACAAAAAGATAAAAATTAGGTAGAGACAAATTCGTTGCACTTTCGTTAAACTAAGCTTTAATTCGTTGTGCGTATAATACAAAGCGAACATTGCGCCAATAATTAAAATATCTATTCGCGCAAAGGTGTTTAGATACAACTCTAATCCGTTCCAGTGATTTAAAAACGCATAAAGTCGGAATAAAATTGTTGCTGTAAGCAATATAAAAAAAGTGTTTTTCAGATATTTGATTGGAGTAAAGGCAATTAGAATAGGCCAAATCAAATAAAAATGTTCTTCAACACAAATAGACCAAAAATGTGCAAACGGATACACCCAAGTGTCTTTTAAATAAATTGCATGAAAATTATTGTAGAAAAAAATGTTTGCCCAATAATCGGGCGTCGAACTAGATTTCGCTAAATGAATAGCCAATGGAGCTAGTGCAATAGCTAAAAAGTAAACGGGCCAAATTCGAATTGCTCTGCGCATAAAGAATTTAGGGAAATTTACAGTTCCTGTTTTCTGTTTTTCTTTTATTAGAATGAAAGTAATTAAAAAGCCGCTAATCAAAAAGAAAAGATCTACTCCAAAACCTCCATTTCGAATGAACTGATCTACAAAACTTCCGAAATAACTAAATTTTTCTGGTGTATTTTCATCTACCAAAGACTGAGGAATCTTAAACCAGCCGCAATAACCTTCGTATGCATGTGCAAACAAAACCATGAATGCTGCCAAGAAACGTAATATGTCTAAATTGGCAAAGTAAAATGGTTTTTCAGAAGTTCCCTGTTCACTCACAAGCCCACATCAATTTGATTCACAACAATGGTTGTGTCGGTTGTGTTGGGTTCATATTCTACTCCTGTTGGGTTGAACATGGCATCATCGAAATCGCGTGGTTTTTCAAAATCGGTTGTTGAAATGGCCAGCTTCGCGTCTTTGTAAACTTTGTTCATAAAGTAACCATAAATTGGAAGTGATGTTTTGGCCCCTTGCCCTTGGGCGGTACTTCTAAAACGAACACCTCTGTCTTCTGCTCCAACCCAAACACCAGTTGCCAAATCGGGCGTAATTCCGATGAACCAACCGTCTGAATTGTTTTGTGTTGTTCCGGTTTTACCAGCTGTTGGATATAAAATTCCGCCATAACCAGCAGCATAACGAAGTGAACCAGCTGTTCCAAAATCGACAACTCCTCGCATCATTTTGATCATTGCATAAGCGATTTGCTCGTTTAATACTTCTTTGGAATAATTTTTTGCTGAAAAGATTACTTTTCCAGATCGGTCTTCAATTCGAAGAATCGTGGTTGGGCGGTTATAAATTCCTTTGTTGGCAAACATGGCTTGTGCGCCCACCATTTGATAAAGAGATAAATCCATAGAACCCAAACACATTGCTGGCACAATATCGTTTGGAGCTAATTTAATATCTAAATCTTCCATTAATTTGGCTACTGTTTTTGGCCCCGCCAATGCCCCCATTTGTTTCATTACATAAACGGCTACGTTGTTTTTTGAACCTGCTAAACCTCTTACAATAGAAATTGCTCCTCCGCTTCCACTTCCATCTGAGTTACGCGGACACCACTGTCCGTCTGGGTTTCCGCTAGGATCATACAAATCGACACAATAATTAACATTCGGAATAACTGTTCCGGGTGTAATTACGCCCATTTGAATTCCTGCAGCATAAACGAAGGGTTTAATTGTGGAACCAACTTGTCGGGAACCTTGGCGAACGTGGTCGTACGCGAAATGGTCAATATTTGCTCCGCCCACCCATGCTTTCACAAAACCTGTTGAAGGTTCAATGGAAACCAAACCGGCTTGAAGAAACGATTTGTAGTAACGAATAGAATCGTAGGGAGTCATGGTAGTGTCTTTTTCTCCATCCCAAGTAAAGACACGCATTTGAGTAGGTTGATAGAATGTTTTACGAATTTCGGCTGCTGTTGCACCCATATTTGCCATTAAAATCCAACGATCAGATCTGCGCATAGATGTTTCCATTGCATTTTTCACCTCTTGATCAGACATATTCGAAGAAAACGGCCAATTTTTTAAACCCCGGTTATTTACGTCAAAATTTGGCTGAAGTGTTTCTTTCATGTGTCTTTCGAGCGCATATTCAGCATACTCTTGCATTTC
>JANNWW010000050.1:0-15279 GCA_031409255.1 Crocinitomicaceae bacterium | reverse complement strand
TCCAACGTTTAAATTTTGTTGGGGAGATCAATTAAAAGGTGTTCAACGCTTAACTTTTGAACACCGTTCGAAAGATTGTCCGTATAATACATATTTGTATACAGGTTTACCTCCAGGTCCAATTTCAATGCCGCCTGCCGGAGTTGTGGATGCTGTTTTAAATCGAGACAACAACAATTTTATATACATGTGCGCACAATCTAATTACGATGGTTTACATGATTTTGCTGTAGATTATGCCAAACATGCACAAAATGCTAAGGCTTTTCAAAGATGGTTAGCAAAAGAATTGAACTAATAAAAAAATATGGAACGCAGAAAATTTCTTCATTTAGGATCAATTGGTATTGCAAGTAGTTTTCTACTTTCTTCCTTTAGTTCTAAAAAACCAAAACAAGAACAATTTCAAAACGAAACTGAAGCTAAAATTGAACCAAAAATTATTTCTACTTGGAATCATGGAATAGCTGCTAATAAAGCCGGATGGGAAAGCTTTTTAAAAGGCGGAACTTCATTAGATATGGTTGAAGAGGGAGCGAGACAAACCGAGAGTGATGTTAAAAATAGAAGCGTAGGAATTGGTGGAATGCCCGACAGAGACGGACATGTAACTCTAGATGCTTGCATCATGGATTGGGAAGCGCGATGCGGTTCGGTAGGGTTTTTAGAAGGAATTGCACACCCTGTTTCTGTTGCCAGACACATTATGGAAAACACTCCACACGTTATGTTAGTTGGTTCAGGAGCTAAGAAATATGCACTTTCAAACGGATTTAAAACAATAAATACGCCACTTCCAGAAGTAAAAGCAGAATATAAAAAATGGAAAAAGGAGCAGGAAAAAGAAGTGAAGAAACCTCAAATTAACCATGAAAACCATGATACTATTGGTTTGTTGGCAATAGATTCTAATGGGAAAATTTCAGGTGCGTGCACAACATCTGGCTGGGCTTACAAACTTTCTGGTCGTTTGGGCGACTCGCCAATTATTGGTTCCGGATTGTTTATTGATCAAGAAGTAGGAGGAGCAGTTGCTTCAGGTTTAGGTGAGTCTATTTTGCGAATAGCTGGAAGTCATACTGTTGTAGAACTTATGCGTAACGGAAAAACACCAAACGAAGCTTGTAAAGAAGCAGTTTTGCGTTTAATTTCAAAACACAAAGACATGACAGGAAATCAGTGTGGTTTTTTGGCAATAGATAAATTTGGAAACGTTGGTGGATATTCCGTTTACAACGGATTTCAATATGCATTAAAATCAGAAACCAAAGACGAACTTGTTGATACTGCTTTTGATAGAAAATGGTAGGATAAAAATTATCAATTATTAAAGATAAATTATCAAAGAAATAATTGAAAACAACAAGTTAGTATGCGGCAATTTTTTATTCTTTTATTCATTTGTATGAACTTGAATTTCAATACAAAAGCACAAGTAGTTTTAAATTGGAAAATTCGTCATGCACGAACTGGTGAATGGATAGATTTAGGTGAAAAAGGTTCTGTTCAAGAAGCATTGATCAAAAGTGGAGAACTTTCAGATCCTTTTTTTGGAAAAAATGAAGAATCATTTTCATGGATTGAAGATTATTGTTGGGAATTTAAATCAGAATTCAAATACTACAAAATAAATCAAAAAGCAGTTTTAAATTTCCCAAACATAGATACCTACGCGAAAATATATGTCAATGATGTAGAAATTGCTGAAACAAAAAATGCGTTTATTGAATACGATTTTTTGATTCAGAATTATTTAAAGTTCGGAAAAAATGAAATCAAAGTTGTTTTTGAATCTCCAATTCGCTTCCAACAAAAGCACAAAAACGAAGTAGGAGTGAAGCTACCAGCACCGAACGATGTTGGAAAAGAAAAAATTGCCCCATATTGTAGAAAACCACAATATCAATTTGGGTGGGACTGGTCGCTTAGAATGATCACCATGGGTTTTTGGGAACCAATTACTTTAGAAACAATTCCATACAATAAAATTATTTCAACAAACACACAAACAATTTCTATTGAACCAACAGCGGAGCAAAGTTTTTCAGTTTCCTTTTTGGAAAACATGAACGAAGAAATAACGTGGGAAAGTGAGTTGTTTGGCTCTCGAAATTTACTATTGAATGGAAAAGAATTGACTCGAAAAGAAACAATTCTAAATCCAGAATTGTGGTGGCCACGCGGACATGGGAATCAGAAAATATATTCGGATGTTTGGACATTTAAAAACAAAAACGGAAAAGTAATTGCAAAAAAAAACATTCGCTTTGGAATACGTAAAACCGAACTCATTCAGCAAAAGGATCAGTGGGGAACAAGCTATGAAGTAAAAATAAATAATATAGTCATTTTTTGTAAAGGTGGAGACTATATTCCTGACGATATTTTTCCGGCAAGAATAACGAATCAAAAGCTCAAATCGAATGTAGAAACAATGATTGAAAGTAATTTCAACATGGTTAGAATTTGGGGGGGAGGATTTTACGCTACTGATTATTTCTTGAATTTATGCGACGAAAAAGGATTAATGGTTTGGCACGACTTCATGTTTGCTTGCGCAATGTATCCAGGAAATGAAGCATTTTTAACAAATGTTAAAGCAGAAATTGATCAACAAATTCCGCGTTTAACTTCTCATCCTTCTGTTGTTTTGTTAAATGGAAACAACGAAGTTGATGTTGCTTGGAAAAACTGGGGATTTCAAACAACATTTTCAATCTCAAAAGACGATCAAAAAACCATTGAACAGTATTACAAGAATTTATTTTTAGAGTTAATTCCCAAACAAGTTTCGAATTTTTCTACCGTTCCGTATGTACACACTTCGCCTTTGAGTAATTGGGGAAATGATGAGTATTACAAGCACGGATCTCAGCATTATTGGGGAGTTTGGCATGGAAAAGACCCAATGAGTGACTTTGCAGTAAAATCTGGTCGTTTCAATGCAGAATATGGCTTTCAATCGTTTCCTGAATATTCAACTTTGTTGAGTTTTTCAAATGAATCTGACTGGTTTTTAGACAATGAAGTTATGAAACACCACCAAAAAAGTTATGTAGGAAATGGAATGATAAAAAAACATTCAGACCTTTTGTATGGAGAAACTACAGATTTTTCTCGTTTTGTTTACTTTTCGCAATTAACACAAGCAAAGGCAGTTAGCACAGCAATTGTGAGTCATAGAGCGCAATTCCCTCGAGTTTCTGGCACCTTGTATTGGCAAGTTAATGATTGTTGGCCGGCTCCAACTTGGTCGAGTATCGATTACAATTTGAATTGGAAGGCACTGCAATATCAAGTGAAAAAAGATTTTGCAGATGTTACAATTGCGCAATTAACAAATGCAGACCAAAGTGAACAGTTTGTTCTATTATCAGAGTTAAATAAACTTGAAGACATTCAGGTGAAATTAAAAATCACTTCAAAAACAGGTCAACTTTTAAATGAATATCAAAAGACATTTACCGTAAATCCAAATACACCCATTAAATTATTTGAAAATGAATTAGCAAACGTTCAGGAAGAAGTATTCATCCAATTCGAATATTATATCCTACCACTTATTTATTCTAATAGAAATGAACGCACTTTTGTTATTAATGATCAAAAGAAAGAAACCCAATCAGACGTTGTTTTAAAATCGGTTTTTGAAGTTGAAACTGGTATTTATGTCATGAACTTTGAAGTAAAAAATGAAATTGCAAAAGACGTTTGGTTTTATTCTACAACTAAAAATTTACATTACAAGACAAATTTCGATTCCTATTCAACAGGAGTTCATGAAGTGAGATTTAGTTCTAATGAACGTGTAGAATTGGAAGATATTAATTTCCAATTTAGATAAATCTAAAAAAAAAAATTATTTTCACTTGTATTATTTACAAAGGTAAATATCTTTGCAAAATGAATTCAGAAAAAGAAAATCAACCAAAATTCAAAAACCAGAAGCAGCGTGCGCTAATTGAAGTGAGAACAACAGCTCAATTTATTGGACAAATAATGGAGAGTTCCCTAGGGAAATTTGAGCTTTCGGCACCTCAATTTAATATTCTGCGAATTTTGAGAGGAGCTGGAAAATCTTTAAACATGCAATCTGTAAAGGAAAGAATGATTGAAGTTTCACCGAACGCTACTCGTTTAATGGATAAGTTATTCGACAAAGGTTTAATTTCTCGTATTCGTTGTGCGAAAGACCGCCGAGTTGTTTATGTGGAAATAACTAAACTTGGTCTAGATTTACTCCTCCAAGTGGATGAAGATTCTGATTGGAAAAAAATGCAAACACTTCAAGACAAATTAACGGAGGCTGAAGCAGATAGTTTGATAAAGATTCTAACTAAAATTTGTTTTAAATAATTCGTATGAAGTTAAAAGCTCAAATTGGCAACAATTATTTAGTTGAAAATCAGTTCAATCAGCATTCAGTTTTGTGCGACGAACCCATAGATTTAGGTGGTGAAGATTTGGCGATGCATCCAACTGCACTTTTTTTATCAGCTATTGCAAGTTGTAAATTAATTACGATGAAAATGGTTGCTAATCGTAAAGCTTGGGAATTGGAACTAATTTCTATTGAATTGGAATTAATTCAAGCGGAAAATCAAAATGAAATCTGTCAAAAAATAACTTTTCCGAAGGATTTAGACGCTGAAAAACGTCTGAAACTTATATGAATATCTCACAAATGCCCGATGGTAAAATTACTGTCTTCAAATTTCACATTTACAGATGCAAATTAAAATAACACTTTTCTTTTTTTTCATTCTTAGTTCTCTAAGTTCATTTGCGCAACTCGGAAAAAAAGGAACAGGAATAATGGATGGAACAGTGCTCGATTCACTTTCTAAATCTCCAATTGAATATGCAATGGTGCGTATTTTTTCAGAGAAAGATTCAAGTCTTATTTCAGGGATTTACACAGACAACAAGGGATTTTTTGTTTTAGAAGAACTTCCAACTGGATCATTTTATTTAAAAATTTCGCTGTTTTCTTACAAAGACAAAACAATTAAGAGCATTCAATTATCTCCACAAAAAAACATTCGAAAATTAGGGAACATTGCGCTTGTTTCTGAAGGTGCAATTATTGAAGATGTTGTTGTTCAGCAAGATCGAAATGCGCTTTTGATTGGTATGGACAAAAAGGTATATACAGTTGGAAACGATATTTCAGTTGCTGGAGGTTCGGCAACAGATGTTTTGAACAATGTTCCTTCTGTTGAAGTAGATCAAGAAGGAACTTTATCGCTTCGTGGAGATGGGAATGTACTTGTTTTAATTGATGGAAAAATGAGTTCCTTGGTCGGTTCTTCCGCAAAAAGTATTTTAGATGGAATTCCTTCGTCGAGCATTGAACGGATAGAAATTATTACCAATCCTTCAGCGAAATATGATGCTGCTGGAACTTCAGGAATTATTAACATTGTATTAAAAAAGAATATCAAACGTGGAATTAATGGAATTGTAAATGCTTCCGTTGGAACAGGAGATTTGTATACAACTTCTGCTGCAATGAGTTACAGAAATTCAAAAGTGAATATTTATGGTAATTATGGCTACGACCACAAGGAAGGTTATCGAAATAACCTCGCCTATTTAGATCAAACCTACACAGATTCGACTGTTTTTTTAAACCAAGAACGATTGGGAAATGATTACAACGAAACAAACAATTCTAAACTTGGTTTTGATTGGTATGTGAAAGATAGAAACACGTTTTCGTTTTCTGCTTCAGGAAATTTGAACGACCGAAGAAGATCTGGAGATCAAACAAGCGTTCGGTATAATTCTTTTGGCGACACTTCGTTTTTACAGTTTAGAGATTCGTATGAACCTACTTATTCGAAGAATTTAGATTTAAATGCAAGCTATTCTTGGGATTTTGAAAAAGACAAAGGTTCTTTATCAATTGGTTTATATCAGTCGTTTTCGAATCTCAAAAACACGGGTAAATACAATCAATTTCAGAGCGGAGTTTCCAATTTTAATCAACTACTTGAAAATGGTGAAGACAATTTAGTTTCAACAGCTCAGGTAGATTTAGTTCGCATTTTAAAGGACAAATACCGATTCGAAACAGGTGCAAAAGCAATTATTCGTTCAAGTGATTTAGAAACTAGTTCATTTTCTCGTTTTGCTTCCAATGAATTTTTATTAGACACTTTAGCAAATTTTACCTATCGGTACGATGAGCGAATTATTTCATCTTATGGAACAGCTTCTACTATTGTAAATAAATTCAAATATCAAATCGGACTTCGTGCCGAGTATAGTTACCAAGCACCAGAGTTAATTTCTGAAAATCAAAGTTTTACAAACGAATATTTCAACCTATTTCCATCTGCTATTGTTCGGTATTCACGCTCTAAAACGCTCGAATTTTCGCTAGGTTATAGCCGCAGAATTAATCGTCCGAGTTCAGAAAACTTAAATCCATTTACTTCCTATGCAGACCCTTATAACTTGCGTTATGGAAATCCGGCTTTAAAACCAGAATTTATTCACAGTATGGATTTGGGTATGGAAATAACTAAAGGAAAGTTTGCTTTCACCGGTTCTTTGTATCAACGTTATACGAGTGCAGTTATTCAACGTGTGAAATTATTTTTCCCGAACGGAATTTCTGCCGGAACATTTGCCAATATTGATAATTCATGGAACACTGGTTTAGAATTAATTTTTCAATACCGACCGAAGCCAATTTGGCGGAACACATTATCGATTAACACAAATTACATTCAATTTATTGATAATACACCATCTGTGAATTGGTCGAGAACTGGATTTATTTTAGGTGGAAAAATTGCTTCAACAATTGAATTAATGAAGCGAACTTTGACCCTGCAAGTGAATGGAAGATTTAATGCTCCAAGTATAACTGCACAAGGTAGCTCTCAGCCAAGAGGTTCTGTTGAGTTTTCAGTAGACAAATCATTCAATGAGGGTAAGTGGGGTGTTGGCTTGCGAGTAACAGATATTTTTGACACACAAGGATTTAATTTCTTCATTGATCAACCAAGTATTCAGCAGAGAGTTAATTTTAAATGGGAAACTCGAAGGTTAATTTTTACTGTACGTTATAAATTTGGTAAAACAGAAATGAGCCAAGATAAAAAAGGAAGTGAAGGTTCTGGATCAGGTGGATTTGACTTTTAATCAATTCAGTTTGCATTTACAATAACACAAGTATTGTCAAAATATCTTTTGAATTTATTAAATTTTCGTCATCACATTTTTCTGCTTGGCACTTTATTTTTGGCTCCCAAGTTTTTTGACAACTTTATTAATACTTTGTAATTGATGAAATCCCAGAACAACTAAGCCCTGATCGAATTTCCATTTTTTTAAACTAGTTTTCATAACGGATGTTTTAACGTTTAGTAATAATAGGCAAAGTTGATGCCATAATTTATTGAAAACTATTTAAGTGTAATAAAGATTTATTCAGATGTAGTTCTTGAGTTTTAACTGGAAAAATTTACTTTAGTGTCTCACAATAGACAAATGATACAGAAATCATATCTTAATTTTGATTAAAAAAAAATGAAATACACATTTTCAATCTTCTTTTGGTTTTTCCTCATCACTAGCAAAGCTGGAGGTGGTTGGACACCCAAAAAAGGAGAAGGTTTTTCTTCTCTTGGGTTTCGCACCATTACTGGACAAAATTACATCAACAATTTTTCAAATTTCGGATTTATACCACAGTCCTCAAATTCTGCAATTGTAACTTATGTGGAATATGGACTAACAGATAAATGGTGTGGAATTCTTTATTCTCCGCTAATCTCTTCCTCAAAACAGATGAGTGGAATTGATTTTCAAGGAACTATTTTAGAAAACGACAAAGCTGTAGGAATTGGTGATGTTGATTTAGGTATCAAAAGAAGCTTAATAAATGGTAAATATGCCGTTAGTGCAACTCTTATTTTAGGAATTCCTAGCGGAGATTTTACTGCAGGAAAAACAAAGCAATTGCGTTTAGGAGATGGTGATTTTAGTCAACTACTTCGTTTTGATGTAAGTAGATCTTTTAAAAAAACTTGGGCAACAATTTATTCTGGATACAATAATCGAACTGCAAATTTTTCATCTGATGTTCAATTTGGTGGAGAATTTGGTTGGAAAAAAAAGGGGTTTATTGCAATTCTAAAAGCGTATGGACGAATTTCATTAGATAATGGAAGTAAACCAATTAGTAATTATCCTGGAATTTATTCGAACAATATAGAATATATAGGTTTAGGTCCGCAAGTAATGTACTTTTTTAAAAACAATTTTGGAATTTATGCTGAGGCTGGATTTGCTTTTTATACACGCAATATTGTTGGTGCTCCTTCGTTAAGTATAGGAATTGCTTATGATATCAAAAAGAAAGCAAAGTAAAAATCACATATATTTCTTATATGTTGATAGAATTTTCGAGAATGGGACAGCTTGATGTCCCATGTTTTTATTTACAATTGCAATTTGAGAAATTCGTTTCCAGTGACTTAAAATTCCTTTGTATGCTTTGAGTAGGTTGTTTTTTTGTGCGTCATATACATGTCCCGGTTCAGAACTTACCCCATTTAACTCCAATATTCGAATGTTTTTTGCCGCAACTAAATCTTCAAAACCGCTCACTTTTAAATCAAACCGTCCGAAATAAAAATCTTTAATTGGTAATGAAATTTTATCAAATAATTCATTTAATTCTTTAGTTATCATTTCATTTCGGTCGATGAATCGCGTACCTCTACAGTGATTTCCAATTGGTTCAATGATTTTTTTTGTCTGATTTTTGGGGATCTGATCTAATAATTCTGGAAATTCAACTTCGAAACGCTTCAATTGAAACTGAGCGCGCACATTTTTTTTCATTAATTCACGAACAGTCGAAATTCCATCACCTGTAACCGATAAGAACTCTTTCTGAGTAATAGAAGTTACTTTCCCACACTTTTCATTTGGAATTCTACTGTACAAAATACCCAATTCAATTTCAAAATCAACAAATTCTTGAATAATTAAATCTGTATTGCTTTTTTTATAAAATAATTGAAATTCTTTTTCGGAATTGATTTTTGTAACCATGGTTCCGCGTTCACCAACATCAGGCTTCGCAATAAATGGAAATTCAATTCCTTTTGCGCGAATTTGTTCCAAAATTGTATTTATCTCAGAATTTTGTCTTGCAAAAAGGTGTTTTGGTAGAAATTCGCTATCTATTTTAGACAGTATCTCTTGTTTGCTTTCTCCAAAAAAACCTCCTAATTCAATCCCAGGATTGGCGAGTGTAAAATAAGCGAGTGACTTATTTTTGACCGATAAGTACAACCAATAGGGAAGAAGTGGGGTGTAAAACAACTTCCAAGGCCAATATTCGAAACGCGTATATTTATAGTAAAATAAGGGTAAACGCATGTTGAATTAAATGGAAGTTAGAGATTTAATTGTGGAAACAAGATCTTCATAAAACATTTTTTTAGATTCATTCAAAACCTCAATACATGTAATACTTACCGTCTTTTTCTCCCCTCGATCGATGATCAAATTAGTATATTTATCTATATTTCCACCAAAATGATGAAATGAAAGTATATCATCTACCTGATATTCCGTTTTATTATCTATCCATTCCTTGAACCAAATCTCCCTTAATTCTATTGTTTCCTTTGTGTATAAAGTGGCTGACGACCAAATATGAGGAGAAGTTTCATCCATTTTTTGTGTAGATAAAATGGTTTCATCCCAACGCAATTCGTGTACAATTAGTTTTGTTGTGTTTTGCTGTATTATAATCAAAGTAAAAGGCTCAATTCCTTGAAAATCATATTCTTTTATGTATTTGTCAACATCATTGTAATTGAAGAAATCGAGTAAAACCTTCCCACGACTCAAACGATATGGAGGTTTTGATTCGTGTTTTTCAAAAGCTCCGTTTAACAAACACAATGAAAAACCACTTTTAGATAAACAAATCCAGGTTCCATTTGCTTGCGGGTCTTCTGGATAAAGTAATTCATCTTCAAATGAGTGATTTTTTTTAGGATGAATCGCTGCGGAACGTCCAACGAGCTCATCTCGATTAGAAGTAAGTAAAAATTCCGTATTTGAAACAGGCAGAAAGCTAACGGTACACATTTATTATACTTCAAGTGATTTCATATATCGAATAGTAGAATCTGCATATCCAAAACTCTCAGATAAAGTAATATGTTGAAATTCAGAATGAACAGCTATGCGTAAAATCGCCAAATGATGAATCGTGTGTTCTATGTTATATATCAATTCGCGGTTAAATGAACTCGTCAATTCTTGCGTATCTTCACCATACTCAACTTGTAAAATTAAATTTGTTTCAGTTTTGACAACTTCAATTGAATCAATAATTTCGGTTAATTTATCACTTGCGTAAACTACACAAGTCTCGAGCATTAAATTTCGGACGCGTTTATCGTAGTTTACAATACTATTATCGTGTAACAAAATACATTGGTAAAATTCCAATACATGCCGAACGTGTTTTCCAATAGTTCCGCCTTGAAGTAATTTTAAACTTTTATTGTATTCCTCCGGATTCAGTTGAGTTAAAAGTGAATTTAATTCATTTAATTGATGAATTGCGTTTGATTTCAACATATTCATTGTAAAATTGTTGATCCAAACAAAACGGAAAAGTCTTCACACCAAATTAATACATGTTTAAGCGATTGGGTGTTAACTGAGCTGGGAATTTCGTAATAAAATGAACCCTTGTTTGATTTTAGAGGACCTAAATCCACAAAACTATTTGCTGTGAAATCTGATGAAAGATAAACTCGAAGATCTGGTCCGCTATCAGTATTTAAATCAATAAACTCCAGATACTTAGCACCGTCTTTTTCATACAGATTAACGGTTCCAGAAGTTGAGTGGGAATTCGTTGAAAGAGGTACTGAAAGAATTAAGCTTGAATTTTTGCTATCAAAACCACTATCAGAAGATTTTTTTTTACAGCCAATCAGTCCGAAAAAAAGTAAAATAATTAAAAATATTTTCATGAAATAAAATTAATGAATGAAACTTCTTTTTTCTGTCGTATGATTGACAAAACAGCGTTTTTTTGAAAATTATTCAACAATATTTGGTCATTGAATGATCACTTTTTTTCGGCCTTCGTAAACAATGATACCCTTTTCAACCATTCTATTGATTATTGTAGTTACAGATTGACGAGAAGTGGCCGTATAATCCGCTATTTCCTGATGTGTTAACATCATAGGTATTTCAATTTTCCCAGCTACAAGTTTACCGTGGAATTTTCCATAGCGGATAAAGAAATCGTTTACACGGGTGTCTACATCTTTAAAAATTAAATCTTCGTATTTCTGCTTGAAACTCAGCATTTTTTCACGAATTGCATCGTTGTAATTCAATAAAAGTTGATGGTTGGATTGAAGTAACGTTCTAAATTTCTCAAAATCAATTGAACATAATCGTGCTTCGTCACTAATAATTTTCCCATATTGTTCAATATTTTCAGAAGAAGAATAATGTCCAAATACATCATCAGCTGTTAAAAGTTCGGAAATGATCTCCTTGTTTTCGTTATCAGATCTACAAATTTTTATTGTTCCAATAATGATGATGAAGCATTTTTTTGCAGCAGACTCATTGAAGTAAATTATGTCATCACGATTAAAACTTTTCATGGTTGAGATCTTTGCTAAGTTCTCTAATTCATGTTGATCAAGTCCCTTACATAAGACATGATTTCTTAAGTGCCAATAATTAATATCGTTCATTTCTATGGTTAATTGAAAAGTTTAATCAGTTCTACGAGTGCAAAAAGTAAGAAAAGTACAGCTAAAACCTGATTTACTGTTCTTTTTTGTAGAAAAAAACTTAGTTTCTCTTTGTTTTTCCCTGCGAAATAACTGTAAGTTAAGAGCAATAGGAATGCACCAGCGCCTGATCCAAGAACAAAAGCGATTTTCGAAAGGAGACTTGAAGTCAGTTTATTAAGTTGTTCGGGAAGAGAAAAGTAAATAAAAGTCCAGAAGAAAATCAATTGCGGATTTAAAATCCCTAGTATGAAGGCGCGCAAAAAGTAAAGTTGACTATCTTCTGTTTTTTTTGCTACTTCAATTGGCTTATTTAAATTTTTCAGCAGTTGAAGTCCAATAAAACAAAGTACAATAATCATTGTAATTGAAAAGCCGAGACGTAAATATTGATTTTCAAAAATAACTTTACCACTAATTACAGCCAGCGTACAATAAATAAATTCGGGCAGAATACCACCGATGATTGCAAGTTGTGTATTTCTTTTACTTGACGAAATTCGTGTCTTAATGATGAATAGATTGACCGTTCCCAATTGAATGGACCCAATAAAACTGAGCAAAGATGCGTATAGAAAGATTAATATTGTTCCAAAAATCATGTTTTGCAAAATTGGAGTCTAAGTTCTAGTGAAATTGTCAAGCAGTTGACATATAGAATAAAATTACCATAATATTGCCTGAAATCGAAGAATTGTATTCTTTTTCAATTTAATTTTCAAAACATAGTGTGTTTTCATTAAAAGAGACGTAATTTTGTTGCTGCATTTTTCCAAAATAAATGATCGACTCAGAGCTTTTCAAAGCAAAAAAATTATACCCGTTTCAAGAAAAAACCGTAGGCACTATTATCGATGAACTCGAAAAGAATGGCGGAGACTTTAATTTACTTTATCAACTTCCAACTGGAGGAGGAAAAACTGTCATTTTCTCTGAAATAGCTAAGCGTTTCATCGACAAATGGCAGAAAAAAGTATTGATTCTTACTCACCGAATAGAATTGTCGGTTCAAACATCTAAACAACTTTCTGCAATTGGAATAGATAACAAGGTAATTTCCAGTGAGGTAAAAACATTGAAAGACAACGAGCATTTTAACTGTTACATTGCAATGGTTGAAACACTCAATAATCGTTTACAAGAAAATCAGAATTTTGTTGATGGTGTGGGGCTCGTAATTGTTGATGAAGCACATTACAACAGTTTCCGAAAAATCTTTCAATATTACGAAGGTGCAAACATTTTGGGAGTTACCGCAACACCACTTTCTTCGAACCGCACATTGCCTTTAAATGATAATTACAACAAGTTAATTGTTGGAGAAAGTATTGCTTCGCTTATCGAAAATCAGTATTTATCTAATGCTGAAACATATACGTATGATGTAAACTTACACGGATTGAAAATTGGAACCAACGGCGATTTCACAATTAATTCATCTGAGGTAGTTTACGGAAACCTTTTCATGCAAGAAAAATTATTATTTGCTTATGAAGAAGTTTCTGTTGGAACAAAAACATTGATTTTTAACTCCGGAATTGAAACTTCGCTTCGTGTAGAAGAAACATTTAAGAAAAGAGGATACAAAATTCGTCATTTAGATTCAACCTTTAGTGACAAAGACCGAAAAGATGTATTGTCTTGGTTTAAAACTACAGAAGATGCAATTCTAACATCTGTTGGAATTTTAACAACGGGTTTTGATGAACCAACAGTTCAAACAATAATCTTGAACCGTGCCACGCGTTCCTTAACTTTATATCACCAAATGATCGGACGTGGATCGCGTAAACTGCCCAACAAAAGTCAGTTTATTGTAATTGATCTAGGTAACAATGTACGTCGTTTCGGACTTTGGCAAGATTACATCAATTGGCAAGACGCATTTAAGTTCCCCGACAGATTTCTCGAATCGCGCCTTTCTGAAGACGATGATTTGGAATTTGAGGTTGAATTTGAATTCCCTCGTCACATGGAACAATTAGTTGATACCAATTTTTTAGATCAATTCTCTATCAAAGATTCTTATTACGACTGTATTGATAAAGGTGAGAAAGGCAAGAAAGCAGTTGAGTTATCTTTGGAAAACCACAGAGATGGAATTGCACAACGAACACTAGATTTTCAATCTGCTTTGAAAGTTCAAGATGCGTTGCAAGATCATATTGAACACCGTTTAAAAACGTATACGAAATGTATAGCGAAAAGTACGCCGAATTATTTTAAATATTTGGTTGAAACGTATAATAGACAACTTCGACAAGAATTGCGTTCTATTTTAGATGATTTAGACGAAGAATAATTAAGTGTAAAGTAGTAGTACTATATTCTAAATTTGAATAACACTATACAATTTATCGTTTATAATTAAACTAATAGTTTATTAACAATTCTGTTGTATCAAAAGCAACTGTTGTTGTGGAAAGCGGACCTTGAGTTTGAGAACCCAACACATTGTAATAAATTCGGTAAATAGTATTTCCGTTGTTTATACAATAAATTGAAGTATCACTTGCATTGTAAATAAACACTTCACCATTCGTGCAGCATTCGTCGCAATCTTTTTTACCTTCCTGTCGAATGTATTTCGCATCTTTATTTCCATCGCTCATGAACCGTAGTTTAACCCAAGAACGCGCATACAAACTCAAATCCATCACATAGTCTTCTTTACTTGTCAAATCAGAAAATAGTACCGAGTTAGAAGAAGAGAAATAATTGTTCTTTATTACTTTAATTTCAATTTTATCGTATCGATCTCGGTCAAAAGTAAAGGAATAATTTCCTTCAGAATCTGTTGCGGAAGATTGTAAAACAGTTCCCGTTGTGTTTCCTTGCGAATAAGTGAGTAATTCTACTGTCGCATTTTGTAGTTTTCCACTTAAAGACAAATCGGTAACTGTTCCCTTAATTGTGTAACTAATATTTTTTTTACAAGCTGTTGCTAGTAAAAGTGTTGAACAAAGTAAAAATAGACGCATCATATAAACAGTTTTAACAAATATCGTACTTTTTTTTTAATGACATTATTTAAAAAACATATTTAGTTTATTGATATGATTTACAGATAGTTATATTTTAAGTTTATGCTACAAATGTCGACTAAAATTGTTTAGTTTTTTTTAACAAAATTATATTTTATTAACATTTGACTTGCATAATTGATTTAAACTATTAAATTCGTCATTCAAACTTTTAAATTATAAATTATGTCAGAAACATTAGACAACGTAAATGGAACAGGTGAGAACAAGCGTCCATCATTTTTAACGGTACTTTGTATCCTTACTTTTATCGGATCAGGTTTAGGAATCCTTGGAGGACTTCTTGGTTTAGTTGGAAGCACAGCTTTAGCTTCATTTGCTCCTGTAGGATCAAGTATTATTTGGACAATCGCAGGATTAGCTGCTTCAGGATTGTGTTTATATGGAGCAATTCAAATGTGGGGTTTAAAAAAATCTGGCTTTATGAT
>JANNWW010000049.1:0-7475 GCA_031409255.1 Crocinitomicaceae bacterium | reverse complement strand
TGCTTTACCTGCAACACCAACAATTACTACGGGTGGTTCAACAACTTTCTGTGCAGGTGGTTCAGTTACTTTGACTTCGTCTGTTGGAACCTCATACTTATGGTCGAACGGAGCAACAACTGCTTCTATTTCTCCAACTCTTGCTGGAACGTATTCTGTTCAAGTTACGAATGCTGCGGGTTGTCAATCTGTTGCTAGTTCAGGAACGGTTGTAACTGTTAATGCTTTACCTGCAACACCAACTATTACAGCGGGTGGTTCAACAACTTTCTGTACAGGTGGTTCAGTTACTTTGACTTCTTCTACGGGAACTTCTTACTTATGGTCGAACGGAGCAACAACTGCTTCAATTTCTCCAACAACTGCTGGAACATATTCGGTTCAAGTTACGAGTGCTGCGGGATGTCAATCTGTTGCTAGTGCTGGAACGGTTGTTACTGTTAATGCTTTACCTGCAACACCAACAATTACTACGGGTGGTTCAACAACTTTCTGTGCAGGTGGTTCAGTTACTTTGACTTCGTCTGTTGGAACTTCATACCTATGGTCGAACGGAGCAACAACTGCTGCTATTTCTCCAACTATTGCTGGAACGTATTCGGTACAAGTTACGAATGCTGCGGGTTGTCAATCTGCTGCTAGTGCTGATGTAACAACAACAGTTGGTGACTTCACTAATCCTGATATGCCAATATTGTTGGATATTTCTACTGAATGTTCCGTTTCTCCAATTGCGCCAACAACAACCGATAATTGTGCTGGAACAATTACTGGAACAACAACTACAATTTTCCCAATAACCGCTCAAGGAACAACAATAGTAACTTGGTCATTTGATGATGGAAACGGAAATGTTATTACAGTAGATCAAAATGTAATTATTGAAGATACTTCAGCTCCTATTCCAACAACAGCTAGTTTAGCTTCAATTAATGCAACTTGTTCATTAGTATCATTAACAACTCCAACAGCAACAGATAATTGCAGTGGAACAGTTACAGTGACAAGTGATGTTGTTCTTCCTATTACATTAGTCGGAACAACAATTATTACTTGGTCTTATGAAGATGAGAATGGAAACATTTCAACTCAAACACAAGATGTAGTGATTGTTCCAATTGTTGCTACAATAACTACATTGAACAATGTAATCACTGCAAACGCTTCTGATTCTTATACATGGATTAATTGTGCAACTAATCAAATTATAGCTGCTGAAACTGCTCAATCATATACTCCAACAGTTAATGGTACGTATGCTATATTAATTACACAAGGTTTATGTTCAGATACTTCTGACTGTGTTATCATCAATTCAATTGGA
This sequence comes from Crocinitomicaceae bacterium, assembly GCA_031409255.1. Taxonomy (GTDB): domain Bacteria; phylum Bacteroidota; class Bacteroidia; order Flavobacteriales_D; family Crocinitomicaceae; genus Fluviicola. The sequence continues at coordinate 6,151 of JANNWW010000049.1, read as the reverse complement.
ATAAAAGAATCAATTAGTTTGAATTCTATGAATGTATATCCAAATCCAACTAGAGGTGAAATCACTTTTGAATTTAGTGAAAACTATGCACAGTTAGAAATTATGGATGCTCAAGGAAAGTTAATTTACTCTATGCAAATAATTAACAGCGAAAAACTAAGTCTTTCTAGTTTTGAAAACGGAGTTTATTTCCTTCGAATCAATACAGAGACAGGAACTTCATTACATCGAATAGTTAAAAACTAAAATCAACACTACTTATCCGAGAAGGCTGTTCAGAAATGGATGGCCTTTTTTTTTAAAAAAAAGTTAGTATTAGAAGAGACTAGAGTTGGGAAATACACAAAAGATTCGAGGTGTAAAAAAGCTTAGAATATATAAAGTATAACTTATTAAAAAGTTGTTTATCGCGAAAGCATACTTTGTGAAAAGAAAATTAAATTGGAAAAACAAAGGCTATGTAATAGGATTTCTTATATTTATTTACTGAAATAAAAACCTTGTCAAAATTTATGGAAATTTTAATATGTGATGATCATGAATTATTTGGGCATGGCCTAATGTTTCTTTTTGAAAAAGCTGATTTCAACTATAATTTGAGTTATGCACAAAACACGAAGACATGTATAGAAATAGTTTCAAATTCACGATTCGATGTATTTATCTGCGACCTCAACTTAGGTAAAGAAGATGGATTTAGTTTGGTTGAAGTTCTTAAACCGCATTTAAAAGAGACAAAAACGATAATACTATCTGCCTATCATGATGAAGGATTGCTAAAAAAAGCAAGAAAATTAGGTTGCTTTGCTTTTTTGAAAAAAGAAACCTCTTTTAAAGAATTAGAACGTGTAATACAAAGCGTTAATACCTCTGAATTAAATTTTCAATCTGAAACAAAATTAAATGGTAAAAACGAATCGTATGAACATCCTGTTTTTAAATCAAAATTGTTGCTTTCTAAACAAGAAACAATAGTTATTCGAGAGATTGTTACAGGTAAAACAAGTCAAGAAATAGCAGACACTTTATTTATAAGTAAAAACACAATAGACACCCATCGAAAAAACATAAATAGAAAACTAAAAATAAAAAACACTGGAGCTTTAATAAAATTTGCACATGAAAATAATCTTTCTACTTAAATTTTTAATTTTAAGTTTAAATTGTTTTGGATACTCAAAAGAAATTCGAATAACTACTTCGGAATATTATGTTGACAAAGAATCAGTCAAACAAATTTACAACTTTCACGAATTAAGTTCTAAAAAAATCGCCTCTAATGAGACCAAGTCTATCGGTTATAATGAAAAAACAGCGGTTTGGATAAGAATAAAACTTCACAATACCACCTCTAAAACAATTCAGAAGTTTGTATGTGTAAATCATGTAAACATGGACAGTGTTGAGTTTTTTTACAAAAATAATTACCATTTATTTGGTGACCGTACTAATAAAAACGGACGCTATTTTTCAACAATAAGCATTCCAATAAATATAAAACCATTCGAAAAAATAGTCTTGGTTATTCGCCAAAAGAAGATATTATCTGCACTAAATTTTTCGTATTCTTTAAGAGATAAAAATGAGGTGTTTGAAAGCTTTGAACTCAGGTTGTTTATAATAGGTATTTACTTAGGAGTAAACTTATTATTAATTATATATGCAATTTCACTATTCTTAAAAACAAAGAGGAAAATATTTTTATTGTTGTGTTTTCATATTGTTTTCACTATCGGATATTGTCTAATATTAACCGGATTTATAAAACACTATTTTTATCCGGAAAATATTTACCTGAGTGAAATCAATGTTTTATTTACAAATCTTTGGTTTTTAATTATCCTTTTTTTAGTGCTTGAAATTTTAAATCTCAAAAAAAAGAAATTATTAATTTTAATCAACCTCATATGTATTTCACTCATGATTGCTCTATTCATTGCGCGATTTTATGCAAATGTGAATATATTGAGGATTGTATCTGTTATTTGCACATCCAATTTTTTGTTTATAACTGCTTTGATCATCTACTTTTGTATAAAAAGTCAGAAGAATAATAAAACGGCAAGACTAGTTCTTTTGGCATTCATTCCTCATTTAATCTGGATTTTGCTAATCATTCTTAAATCATTGACGGTAATTACGTTTGAAGCAGATTATCTAACTCCAATGTTTTGTAATATTTTTGAAGTAGTTGTTTTAGGTTATTTATTGCAAAGACAATTCTTTTCTACTTTTCAAACAAATATTTTACTAACTAAAGAAAACGAACAACAATTGAATTTGAGCATACGTAAAGTAGAATGGGCACAATTAAACGAGCGCAAACAAATTGCACATTTAATACATGATAATTTCAGTAGTAAACTTGCTTATTTATCGAATGTAGAAGGTGCATCGAATTTTTCTGATGGCATTGCTGAAATAGCTGAAGATTTGAGAAATATTTCACACTCAATTTTCCCACGTGCATTGAAAGATGGCGCATTTTTGCAAGCTTTGTATGACGAAATTAAAATCCAAAACACTAGAGATAAAAATTGTAAAATTGTTCTGAGAAATTTCGGAATTCAATCTCTTCTCAAAATTGAATTAGCAAGTACGCTTTATCTTATTTGTTTAGAAATAATTTATAACTCAAAGAAACACGGATTTTCAAATGAAATAATTCTAGAATTCTATGCGCACGATAATGAATTTTTGTTTCAATTTACAGACGATGGAAAAGGACTTGATAAAGACTTCAAAAAAGGGCATGGTCTTACAACCATAGAAGAACGAATTCACGATTTAGATGGAACAATAGAAATATCAAGCATACCTTCAACTGGCGTAGTTATTCAGATTAGTATTCCTAAACTACTAGTATAAAAAAGAAAAAACTGATTTCTAATTATAGATTTTTTCTCTTCAATTCTATTGAAAAACTAGTTACAAGAAAATTGAATAAGAAATATACCTTATTTAGAATCCGATTCCCAAAGAAATCATAGATTGTTCACGGTTTGGAATACCAATAACTCCTCCAAAATGTAAATTGAAAACACCTGCAACATCAAAGATTAACCCTAATTCTAAATTTGCATTGACACCACTGAAATTCATATCGTTTACAATAACTTCAGCACGTGTTCCAGTTGAAGATATTTGATCGAAATCGTATAAATATCTAAAATGGCAAACTCCCAATCCACCATAAAAATATAATGCCCCGTAATCTACTGTTCCAAATATTTTTCTTGTAATTCCAAAATCACCTTCCAAACGACCATAGTGGTAAGTGTTATTGTAAGAAAAAGTCCCCGTTCCATCACCAATCTTAGTACCAACCAACTTTTCATCAGCTAAAACAAAACCATGAAAACTCGCTCGAATATTAAAATAATAACCTATACTAAAATCTGAAAGCTTACCGCTCATAAAACCAAAAGGGGCGTTTAGTCCTATATCTAAAGCATTAAAACTTTTTATTTCAGAAGCTTCATATCTTCGTTCAGCAGCTCTTTGTCTGTTTTCATCAAATGCTGATTGTTTAGGGCTTTTCGGAGTAGTTTTAGTTGTTGTGGAAGTTGAGGAATATGTGGTTTGAGTTAAACTAGGGTCAATTAAAATCCTCAATTCATTTTTCAGTTTTTCAACCTCTTTATAATTTTTGGCTTCAATTTCGTTTTGAATTTTCACTCTAAGTTCATTCTTTTTTTCAATTTTATCGATTTCCTCTTTGTAAATTGCTGCTTTTTCAAACGCCTCAACACTAACAGAATACTTAAGATTTGCCTGCAACGATTTCAATTCATCATCCTCTGCTTCACGATCTTCTAATTCATTTTGAATTTTAGCAGCGTTTGAGAAATCTTCAGTTTTAATAGCTTCAGCTTTTAAAGTTATAAGATCAGCTTTTGTTTTGGTCCAATAATCTATATTTTGAGAAAAAAGTAAAATTGGAAAAAGCAAAAATATAAGTGCTGTTTTTATTTTCATGAGTAAATTAAATTAGTACAAATTAAACAATAAACAACCTCCTGAAGAAAAGTTAACATTTCCAGACCAAGTTTCGCCAGTTGTTGCTGAAGCAGAATAAGAATACGTTCCAGCAGGTAAGCTAAAATTAGCACATCCGCTTGTTCCACAAGAACTTGGCGTAACATTAGATGTAATTGAACCAGAAGATGAACTCACATAAACAGTTATGAGACCAACAGCAGGATTGTCGTTCCAAAAATCAACGTTGCCATAAGTAGAACCGCCGCCGCCGCCTCCACCTCCGCCTCCGCCAGAACCTACTCCAGTTTGAGTCTTTACTTTTGGTGAAGGCAAAACTTTTTTACAAGAACCAGTTAGTATAACTGTTAAAAATAAAACTAAAATGATGGAAATCTGAGCGTTTTTCATAGCAAAAAGCAGGGATATTGATATATATATTTTGCAAAAATAGCTTAACGAATAGGTTTATACAATACCCATTGATGGGTATATTTAACAAAAATTAACTATTAAAAAACTTAACAGAATAGTTAAAAAAAACTAGAAATAAATATCTAACAATAAATAATGTGGAGGAATGGTTTAAACCCGATGTGTATCCGCCTTCCAGTTTTTTATTAGTGACTTAATTTGATTTTGTGTCAAATTTTCTTTTACAGTTTTATCTGACAATTCAATTAACTCTTCATCTGAAGCGAAGCGTAAAGCAATAATTTGACCTAAACGCAATTGAGGATTAATTGCCTTTCCTGATAAAATATAATGACGTAAACTTTCTTCAGCACGAATAGCACGATCTTGCGCTTTCAATGCAAAAACTCTCGCTAAGAAACTTGAAATGAACAAACAAATTGCCAATGCTAAATTGATAAGATATGGAAAAGCTTCTTTCCCATTTCTGGGTTTAACGATTAATTCAGAAGTAAAAAATACAATTATCACTAATAATATTGGCAGAAGTACAAAATGAAAGGGAGGAAACAACCTTCTGTGATTAGATTTATTTTGATTTTTCATAAAAAAAATTATTCTGGAATTTTTAGTGTTTGTCCAACACGAATTACATCAGTTCTCAAACCGTTTGCTGTTTTAATTCTTGAGGGAGTTGTATGGTGTTTTTGAGCAATTTGAGATAAATTGTCGCCAGATTTTACGGTATACCTTTTGTAAGTTGTAGTTGTGTTTTTCTTAGGTGTAATAGGAACAATTAAAGCTGTTGAACTAAGGTTGTCAATTTGCTTTTCATTTTTTGAATATTCTTCTACTGAAATCTCAGTTCCAATTCGTGGGTCGTAATATTTAAAAAAATGCTGCTGAATATTAACATAACGAGTAATTGTGTCCAACCGATTTCCATCCCAATCATAACATTGAATTACATTCTCGTTAAATTCTAAAGCTTTTACTGGTTTTTCTGTTGTATGAAGAGTGTGCATTCGAGGGCATTGTTTCAAAACAGCTGGTAAACCTCCACCTGCTGATCCGCGACTATCCACACTCACATAACATCTTCCATCTTCACTTGGACCTACAACTGCTGTCCAAAAAACAGTTAATGTAGTAGGGTCAATTTGAATATATAATTTCTTGAGATCTGAATTAAAACCCTTCATTCTAATTTCAGCTAACGCAACATTAATTTTCTCATTCAAATGCCCACCAAACTTGTCCATTCTTCTTGTATTGAATGAATGCAAAGCATCGTAAACATAAGTTTGCCCCATAGCAGTGTATGAATCGCAAATAAGTTCGTCGTTTTCTCCTAGAGTAATTGTATCAGTATTAATCAATACAAATTGAGGGACTTCAATTGCTTTAACTTTTTGAATTGTGTCAGGAATAGAATCGATTTTCACTCTATTTACTTGAGCAGTAACAGTTCGGCTGCAAAATATCAGAAATAAAACAAGAACTAATTTTGATTGAATACTCACTTTTAATATTGTTTTGTTTTTTATAAATAAGCTATCTTCAACATAAAGTTACTTTTCTTTGCTATAACTTAACAAATTCTATAAAAATATTAAAGCTGGAATTGCCTAGCTTTTCCGAAGTCATTATTAAACTATGCACAGCGAAGGTAATTCCTTTTTTGCTCCGCCACAAAATTTTCAATTGTTTTATTTTTTAAGGCACTATGAATTCGGTTTTTATTATAGAATTGTTCAAT
>JANNWW010000048.1:0-34988 GCA_031409255.1 Crocinitomicaceae bacterium | reverse complement strand
TACCTAGCGTTCTAAGCGGCTGCAAAGGTACACACTCTTTTTACTTTAACAAGTCTTTTACTAAACTTTTTTTGTTTTATTTTTAAACCTAGGCCTAATACACTGATAAATAAGCAGGAACATAAGTGAAAAAGTTGAAATAAATTGAGAAATGTGTGAAATTCTTATCAAAGGAACTTAAATCAAGCTTCAATAAATTGTTTGAAAAGTTGCTGATTTGATTCAGATATCGAGCTATTTCCTAGTGCTTCAAATTTAAAACAGTTTTCTTCACACCAATTTGAATGAATGAATAAATGAATGACTCCGTTTAACTCTTCGATATAAAATTCTTCTAAGTTTTTGAATACAACAACTTTCTGTTTGGGTGAACGAAAAATATCGAAATCAAATAGTAGACTTCCGACTGTGGCGAAAGCGAGAATACTTTTTTTAGTTGGATTTGATTTATCAAAATTATCAAACTGAATATCGCTTAGAATTACACACACATTTCTTTCAAAATTCTTTTTTTCACTTCCGCTCATGGTTTTGTAAACTGGAAGTAATTGATCCATTTCGAAACGGTCATTCACATTTAAAACAACTGTTCCTTTGAGGATTTTATTCTTATTTGCTTTTGTAATCCAATAACGAATGGAAAGCGTAGTTAGAATAACAACAATAAATCCTATAATTTTTGCCAGAGTATAATACCCTGATAAAATAAGTAATGGAATACTTGTTAGCAACATAGCAAATAGGAGAACCCAAGGGATAAATTTTTTCATAATGCTATAACAGTTCTATTTAGTCTTTTGTTCCCTGAAAATCTTTAAAAGCCAAGGTAAAAGAATCACCAAAATTAGTGTAGCGCCCATCATTAGATAGAAATTCAACATAAAGAATGAAGCTTTATCGTCGTATTTATCCCATAAAGATGCAATTACTCCACTTAATTTGTTTCCAATTGAAGTTGAAATAAACCACGCACCCATTAAAAGAGCTGTTAATCTTGCCGGTGCTAATTTGGAGACCATTGAAAGACCGATAGGAGATAAGCACAGTTCACCAATCGTAATAACACCATAAGCCCCAAAGAACCACCAGTAACTTGTTTTCATTTCGCCGTTACCCGAAGCATTTGCCGCAGCAACCATTACTAAACAGGAAAGTCCGGTTATGAATAAGCCCAAAACAAATTTTATTGGAATTGATGGTTCTCTTCCTTTCCTTCTTAGGAATCGAAAAAGCGCTACAATTAAGGGAGTTAAAATAATTACCCAAAACGGATTAACGGATTGAAAAATATTGGTATTAAAGACAACAACCTCATCTCCAGTTTTTAGTTGATCTGTTTTTTGATAATTCTTAAAATAAGGTGGAACTTGAATTGCTTCTTTATTCGCTATTTTTCTGAAATGCTTATCTAAAACAGGAGTTACTTCTTTCCCCTTTTCATAAACAAGCACGTCTGCCAATTTCATGTCTTTTAATCCATTTGAAACAGACAGTGGAACATCTCTATTTGTGTAGTTATTTGCCCACGTATTTAATACGGTTCCATTTTGTTTGAAAATTGCCCAAAAAGGAATAACCGCAATACAAACAACTAAAATAGCACTTACAACTCTACGTTCAGCTTTTGGAGAGGAGAACAATACATATCCAAAAAAGAAAATAACCGGAATACATGCAAATAAAAACGCATCAGTTACATCATCTTTCACTAAAAATGAGTTAGGATTTGAATCACTAGGGACGCCATTTATGAAATAACCGATAAATGCAAAAATGATTGCCGGAACAATTACGATCAATAAATCTATCCACCAGGGTTTTTCACCCGGAATTGCAACTTTTTTGACATCACCTTCTAAATAATGTTTACTACCTAATAAAAACACGATGATTCCAATAAACATTCCTACACCAGCACCAACAAATGCTACTGAATAACCGTATTTATTTATTAAAAACGCAGAAACAATATTACAAACGAATGCGCCAATATTAATTCCCATGTAGAAAATATTGTAGCCTTCGTCTTTTTGATTGATAAATTGCGGATTGTTGTAGAGATTTCCGAGAAGCGTTGAAATATTGGGTTTAAACAAACCATTTCCCAAAATAACGAGCACCATTCCCGAATATAACATTGAATAGGAATGAATGCCCATAAGGCAATAACCTACGCCCATCAGAATTCCGCCGATTACGATTGGAATTCTGTAACCAAGAATTCGATCGGCTAGTAAACCACCTATAAAAGGAGTGAAAAAGACCAATGCGATAAAAGTTCCGTAGAGACTTGCTGATTCGGCTTCCGACATTTCGAAACCTTGATTTCCATCTTTTAAATAGAGCGTAAAAATTCCGATCATTAAATAATAACCGAAACGTTCCCACATTTCAGATAAGAAAAGGAAAGGAAGAGCCTTTGGGTGTTTCTGTTGTTTCATGGTTATTTAACTCCTTTCATTAATTTTTTAACAATTGGCGATATTGCAATAAGAACAACACCTGATATGATTGCGTAAATTGCTAATTGATGATAACCAGCAGTGTAAGCGGTCATTTTGGTCATTGCATCCGCTTTCTCGTCTGCACTTGCCATTCCAGCTCCTAAAATTCCGGCAGCGTATTGTCCGTAGGCAGAAGCTAAAAACCATAAGCCCATCATGGCACCGTGTAATCTATTTGGGGCTAGTTTCGTCATTAAGGAAAGACCAATCGGCGAAAGAAACAATTCAGCAAATGTGATAATTAAATATGCTAAGGTGAATACTAACAATGACGACTTTCCCTCAACTGCATAAAAACGAAGTAAGTAGAACACATAAAACGCGAGGGCTAAAAAAATGAATGCTATTCCGAATTTCACAACAGAGTTCGGCTCAATTTTTCTTTTGGCCATAAACAAAAACAACAATCCGATGATAGGACTAAAAAGAATTACAAAAAAAGAATTCGATGAATTGTTAACTATATTAGGATCTATTTTCAACCCCGCCAAATTGTTGTTTAAATTTTCGGCTGCGAATAAACTAAGAGAACCTCCACTTTGCTCGAAAAAAGCCCAAAAGAAAATTGAAAAAACAATAAATATGAGTGCCGCAACTAATTTACTTTTGCCTATTGCATCTAGCTTCATCATTTCATAGAAAAGATAAATAAGAGCAATTGGTCCAACGATATACATAAACAAATCTGTGTATTGTGAGTTTGAAACTAAAATTAAGATCAAAGGAATAACGAGTAGGGAGCCAATATATACTGCCCAACGAACGTATCGTTTTTTTTCAATTGTTAAAGCTCCTATTTCAGGAGAGACACCAATTGGACCTAAAGTTTTTTGAGTGATTGAAAAGACGAGTAAGCCAAATGTCATGAAAATTCCGGATAAACCAAAAGCCAAATTCCAACCATACGCTTTTGCTACCCAAATACATGCAGCACCACCGAATAAAGCTCCAATGTTTATTCCGGAATAAAAAAGAGAGAAACCAGCATCTCTTCGCGGGTCATTTTCAGAATACAATTGTCCGACCATAGAGGAAATATTTGGTTTAAAAAACCCAGTTCCAATAATCGTGAAGCTTATTCCAATATAAAACAAATCTTTAGGAGCAACAGCAAGAATGAAACTGCCTGCAATCATTAAAAGTCCACCCCAAAAAATTGATTTTCTAAAACCTAGTAATTTATCAGCAAACATTCCGCCAATAAAAGCAAATGTGTAAACAAATGCTTGAATAGCTCCATATTGCAAATTTGCAGATTTTTCAGAAATCCCTAGGCCCATTGTTGTGTCGACCATAAAAAGGGTAAGCATTCCGCGCATTCCATAAAACGAAAAACGTTCCCACATTTCGGCTAAAAATAAATACCAAAGCTGCTTAGGATATTTCCCCTTAAAATTTTGAATTGAACTTAATTCAGAGTTTTCATTAGTAGGTGAATCAAGAATAGTTGTTTCAGTCATGTGATTGTAATTTGTTGCTAATCTACACAATATTTCCTATCAAAATAAAGAATTGAAATGTATACAATTTTGTAAATATTACCAATTGAATAATCGAATAATATAAAAAAAGCGACTAAAAAGTCGCTTATATAAAAAGGTTAATCATTAGTTTCTTTCAATTTCATTCAGAACATTGTCTTCAGTTTTCATTAACTTTTCCAGTTTATAACTAAGTAAAAACAAAATAATTGCTGCAACTCCAGTCAAAATAATAAAAACCATGAAAAAAGAATACAAATTATCAATTTGAAAACCTAAAATACTTGGTGTAGTTGGAATACTTCCGTCTTCTAATGGCAATATTTTACCTGTAGCATCTTTTGTGGGTGGAATCAAAGCAGATAAAGTTCCAGCAAATTTATTCGCAGCTGCATTTGCTAAAAACCATGTACCCATCATTAAAGAAGACAATCTGATTGGTGATAATTTTGAAACTACTGACAAACCTATTGGAGATAAACATAATTCACCGATAGAATGTATAATATAAAGAACAAAAAGCCACCACATAGATATTTTGTCTGCTGGATTAATTCCTTTAACTACAAATGCAATAATAAGGTAACCAATTGCTACGAAAAGTAGACCAAAAGCCATTTTCTTAGGCGACGAAGGTTCCATTTTTCTTTTGTACAACCACCCCCAAAGAATAGTCATTATAGGAGCTAAACAAATAACTGCTAATGGATTGATAGATTGAAAATAAGAAGAAGGCATTTCTGTACCTAAAATACTTCTGTCGGTTTGGCGTTCAGCAAACAAAGTTAAAGAAGCACCCGCTTGTTCAAAAGCACCCCAGAAAAATATAACAAAAAAAGCAAGAATAAATACAACATATATTTTTGTTCGTTCTGGTTTTGTTAAATTGGAAGTGAATAGAATTATTAAAGGCATAATAGCCATTGCGCCATAAATAAACCATGAAATAATATCTAAATCAGTCTTAAACCAAGTTTTAAAATTTAACATTGTAAATATTATTGCAATTGAACCAATAATTGATAAAACTGCTTTCAAATCAAGTCTTTTAACAGGCAAGCCAATTTCTGTTCCCATTTCAGAAATTAAATATTTTTTTTGATACATAACAAATGTTATCAAACCTATAATCATTCCTATACAAGCAGCCAAAAACCCCCATTGATAACCCCCTAGAGATCCGCATACAATTGGAGAAAAGAAAGCTCCTAAGTTAATGCCCATATAAAAAATTGTGAAAGCAGAATCTAAACGTCTATCATTAGCAGGATAAAGCTGTCCAACCATGGTCGAAATGTTAGGTTTAAAAAAGCCATTACCAATAATCAAAAGAGTCAAACCTGCCCACATCATTACTACTGAACTTGAAGAAGCACTCAAAAACATGAAGAACTGACCAATTGCCATTAAAACACCCCCAATTACAATACTTCTTCTATTACCTAAAAATTTATCACATAAATAACCTCCCAATAAAGGTGTTAAATAAACAAGACCTGTATAACTTCCGTAAATCTCTGAAGCCTCTTTATCACTCATAAATAAAGTGGAAGTCATGAAAAGCATGAAAATTGCGCGCATTCCGTAGTAAGAAAAACGTTCCCACATCTCAGTGAAAAATAAAAAATACAGCCCTTTTGGATGTCCTTTTGCAGCTTTTTTATCTATAGAATCTATAATTTCGCTCATATTACATTTTTTTTTGAGCCCCGAAAATACAAATTTCTACCAACAAATATTAATTTTTGTTAATTTTATTAAAACTTGTTTAAATTCTATTTTGACCCTTTTCAACACACATACACATAATTTATTGAGCGAAGAACTCGGAATCAAACAGTTAGCCACACATTCTCCTTTGCCTGAATTTTACTTTTCTGTTGGAATTCATCCAATGAATGTGAAAAAGTCGCAATTCATTCCGGAAAACCCACTTTTCTTTGAGGAAAAATGCTTAGCAATTGGCGAAATTGGTTTAGATAATCGCTTCGAAGACAGCAATCTGCAAGAGGAAATTTATATCAAACAACTTGAACTTGCCTCGAAATTAAACAAACCAATAATCTTGCATTCAGTGAATACAATTGATAGATGTTTGTTCTTGCATCAAAAATATGCAAACAATTGCTCCCTCGTTTTTCATGGATTCAATAAAGTAAATCGAATTTCAGATTTACTGAAAGTTCAAAACCTCGTTTTTAGTTTTGGCGCTTCTATTTTACTTAACGAACAACTTTCAAACAAACTAAAACAAATTCCTATTGAGCGAATATTGTTGGAAACCGACAATTCATCAGAAGATTTAAACCAAATATATGAACGTGTCGCCGAAATTAAATCAGTAAATTTGCCCGATTTTACAGAACAACTGTTTCAAAACGCACAACGAATTTTTAAAACCAACTTTTAGAATATGAGCAACTGGTTAGAACGTACAGAGTTAATTTTAGGTGAACAAGAAATGAATCGACTCAAGTCTGCGCACGTTATGATTGTTGGTTTAGGAGGAATTGGATCCTTCGCTGGTGAATTTATTGCGCGAGCAGGAGTTGGAAAAATGACTTTAATTGATGGAGATGCGTTCGATATCACAAATAAAAACAGACAATTAACTGCTCTCGATTCTACAATTGGACAAAACAAGGCCGTTGTTTTAGGTGAACGAATCAAAGACATCAACCCCAATATTGAACTAAATATTGTGCAAGAATTTGTTCAACCCGCTCGAAGTTGGGAACTATTGAAAGAATTTAAACCCGATTACGTAATGGATTGTATTGATTCATTACAGCCAAAAATTGAATGGATTGTAGCAACCAAAAGTTTGAAAATAAAAATCATTACGCATTTGGGTGCCGGTGGGAAAACAGATGCAAGCAAAGTTCAGGTTGCAAAATTGATAAATAGCCATAATTGTAAATTGGGACATCACGTAAAAAAACGCTTAAAAAAACTGAACGTTGGCTATGAAAAACTTAAATGTGTTTATTCTTCCGAATTACAGCAAAAAGATTCATTAAAAATGACAGACGGAAGCAATTTCAAACGTTCTTTTTATGGAACGGTGAGCTACATGCCTGCGCTTTTTGGATTAATGGGCGCTGCTGAAGTGATTCGTTATTTGTCGCAAAATGAATACAAAAAAATAAATTTGACAGATGTCTAGATATCTAGACATCTGTCACTTCATATTACCGCAAACTTTACTTACCGAACAAAAATCCAGTCTGTTGCAGTAGATTGCTTCTCATCGAACGAATAACCGTTCAAATTATAGCCTTTCAAATCTTGAATATCAGCTAATTCATTTTCGATTAAGAAACGTGCCATTGCACCGCGTTCTTGTTTCGCGAAAACCATCACCATTTTGTATTCTCCGTTTTTAAATTCTTTAAAATTTGGTTGCACAAAATTGCGTTTCAAGTTTTTCCAGTTCACTGCTTTTGCATATTCAACTGAAGCCAAATTCACAATAACTTCTTCTTTTGTGGTTTCTTTCAGTAATTCTTTGCTCAATTTATCGCCCCAAAACTGATATAAATTCTTCGTTTTTTCATCAAGCTGAAAACTTGTTCCCATCTCTAAACGATACGGATACATTAAATCCATCGGTTTCAATATTCCATACATTCCCGATAAAATACGCAGTTTCTCTTGTGCTTTTACTTTATTTTCATCGGATAGTGAAGTGAAATCTAAACCTCGGTATACTTCTCCTGTAAATAAAAATCCAGCTGGTTTTACCTTATCGGTCGGTTCATCTGTCAAATGCCAATTTTTGAAACGATTCACGTTCAATTCAGCAATATCTTTCGAAACATGCATGAGTTCCATGATGTCTTTCGCCTTCAGTTTCTTTAATTTCCCAACTAATTTTTTTGCTTCTTTTTGAAATATGGGCTGTGAATAAGCCGAATCTGGAATGTTAACTCCTTCATTTATAGACTTTGCTGGTGATATAAGAATTTTCATAAAACAAAGATAAGCGCTAATTGAAAAGGTAAAAGGTAAAATTGAAAAAAGTGAGTTTAAATCACTATTTATTGAATAATCATTTTCCCTAAAGATTCTGCTCTATTTTCAGAAATAAAGCGCACATAATAGATTCCTGAAACAAAACCAGATTTGTTTAACTCAATAAAATCGTCAGAAATAGATTCTTGTTGAAAAACGAGAACTCCAGATTCATTGTGAATTTTCAAATTGGTTAAAGCATTAGCTGGATTACTAAAATAAATCCTAAAATCAGACTCGGCAGGCATTGGGAAAACTTGAATTTCACCTGGAATAACGAAGCGAACAAATAGGGATAAAATTTGAGAACGTTGACTAAAACCGAAGAATAAGCGGTAAAAATTATCTTTGTTTTTCTCCGGAAATTCATCAATTAAATTATACGACTTTGTTTCGAATGAACTTCCGCAAACACCAATTACCTCATCAATTACCGTGAAATTTATTCCATCTAACGAATGTTCCAATTTTACTCCGTCACAAATAGAACCGCTATCAATTGCCCACGTAACAGAAACATTGGATTCAATTTGAGACAATGAAAAATTGCTATACGAAATTCCTTGCGCGTTGGAATTTACTACCGAAATGAGAAGAAATAGTAGAAAATATAAATTTCGCATGTTAAAGGAACGAAATAGTGAACGAATTATTTTGAAAATTTACTTTAATCCGAAATGTTTCTCTGCTTCGTCAGCTATTTGTCCGCCAATTGCCAAAGCAGCGGTTGCAGCCGGTGATGGTGCATTCAAAACATGGATTGAATTTGCATGAAACTCGAAACGAAAATCGTCTTTTGTATCGCCATCGCGTGCAAGTAAAAGTGCGCGCACCCCTGCTCTACCCGGATGAATGTCTTCCATTGTAAGATCTGGAATCATGCGTTGCAAAGTTTTCAAAAACAAACGCTTTGAAAAAGCTCTTCGGTATTCGTCAATTCCAAATTTCATGTTTTTGAAGAATAATTTCCAAGTTCCGCCATACGAAAGTGCATCTGCTGTGTCTCTGAAAGAGAAATCTGTTTTTTTGTATCCTTCACGTTTGAAAGTGAAAACTGCGTTAGGTCCGCATTCAATTTCTCCGTCTGTCATACGCGTAAAATGCACACCCAAGAAAGGAAATTCAGGATTTGGAACCGGATAAATTAAATGTTTTACTTTGTGTTTTGCTTCTGGTGTTAATTCGTAATAATCGCCTCTAAAACCTACCACCTTTTCTCTGAGATTTACACCGTCTTTTTTCGCTAAACGATCTGCTTGCAATCCACCACAGAAAATCAAGAACTTGGCTTCAATATTTCCTTTGTTCGTAATAATGGTTGTTTTAGTTGCATCGCGTTCAATTCCTGTAACTTCATAACCCAATTTCATGGCGCTTTTTGCTTGCATCGACAAGGCAATTTCTGCCATTTTTTCAGTTGCTCCACGAAAATCGATAATTCCAGTACAAGGAACATAAATTCCACCTATACTTTTAACGTAAGGTTCAATTTCCTTTACTTGATCTGCCGTAATTTTTTCAACTCCTTCAATTTTATTTTCCAAACCATTTTGAAATATCTTGTCCATGTTCGACAATTCAGATTTATCAATGCCAACAACCACTTTTCCGCAAATATCGTGGGCAATTTTATGTTCTTTTGCAAAAGCTACTAATTCGTGCCTACCAGCAACGCAATTCTTTGCTTTCAGTGAACCTGGCTTGTAATACAAACCCGAGTGAATTACTCCTGAATTGTTTCCAGTTTGATGATTTGCTAATTTTTGTTCTTTTTCGATTAGAACAATCGATAAATCGGGATAGCGTGTTTGTAATTTATAAAAAGTTGCTGCACCAACAATTCCTCCACCAATAACTGCAATATCAAAAGCCATTTCTAAATTTTAGTGCAAAAATACTTACTTTTCTAATTATCAATTCATAATTTTCAAATCATTTAAAGTCTATTTTGCTAAAAAATGAGTTAAAATCGATTAATCTGAAATTAATGGGCGCATATTTCGGCCTACTCTTCCAATTCAACTTCCCAAAAAAGCAAACTGTTTTATTTCATAAAAGTTCCCTACGTTCCACTTTTCTTCAATCAAATTTTGATTTTTTTGGCTTCGTTTCATTTTCAGCTTCGTCCGTGCGCAAAAGTCGTTTTATTATTCATCT
The DNA here is from genome assembly GCA_031409255.1 of Crocinitomicaceae bacterium. GTDB lineage: Bacteria > Bacteroidota > Bacteroidia > Flavobacteriales_D > Crocinitomicaceae > Fluviicola. The sequence continues at coordinate 24,832 of JANNWW010000048.1, read as the reverse complement.
CAAAAAAACAAAGATGATAAAGCGATTATGACGGCAATTGCAATCCAATTAGTGACAAATCCATACAAAAGCATTTTTTTCATTGGAACTATTCCGGACGAATAAGCTATTGCGTTTGGTGGTGTTCCAACCGGCATCATGAAACCACAACTTGCGGCCAAGGTTGCTGGTAAGCAAAGTGCAAGCGGAGCTATATCTGTTTTCAAACACAAGTCGGCGAAAATAGGAATCATAAGGGTAACCATTGCCAAATTAGATAGTAACTCGGTTAAGAAAACAGAGAAAACAACTATTACAACAAGTAAAGTCATGTAGCCAGTAATTTCTGATCCCTGAAATTTTTCGGATATAAAATCGATGACTTTCCCAGAATCCAAAGCCTTAGAAAGTGCTAATCCTCCTCCAAACATAAGAAGAATTCCCCATGGAACTTCTTTCAAATCGTCCCATTTGAGTAATGTTTTACTTTTATCATTTTGAGTTGGTATGAGCAACATTAAAATGGCACCAAAAATTGCTGCATTTGTTTCTTCCAACGGAATATTTGGGAACCAGCCATCTTTTCCAAAAGCAAAATCTTTGATAATCCAAAGAGTAACAACCACAAAGAAAATAGCAATAATTTTCCATTGATCTCTATTTAAAGGATGAATTTCATTTTCGAAACCTTCTAATCGTTCATTTCGCTCTTTTCCTAAAACCAGCCAAAAGAAACCATACGCCAACAAAAGCATAAGTAATGCAGCAGGCGCTCCAATCACGAACCAATCCATAAATGAAACTTTAATGTGGTAAGTTGATTCTAAAATTCCGGCCATTTGTGTGTTTGGTGGAGAGCCGATAATGGTTCCCATTCCGCCAATGTTTGCTCCATAAGCAACGGAAAGTACAATAAACATAGAAAACTTACTTTTCTTTTCGCCTTTTGGTTGTAAATCTACAATTGCCAGCGCCATTGGAAGCATCATTAAAGCAGTTGCTGTATTGGAAACCCACATACTCAAAAAACCAGTTGTCATGAGGAAACCAAAAAGCAGCGGACCTTTCTTATTTCCAACAACTCGAATAATGCGTGAGGCAATTGCAGTATGAATATGCCACTTCTCGAGTGCAAGTGCCAAAACAAATCCCCCAAGGAAAAGATAAACCATTTTGTCTCCATAACTTTTTGCGAGGTCGCTCATGTCAATTAAGCCCAATAAATTTCCTGCCACAAGCGGAATTAGTGCGGTAATGAAAATATTGATAGACTCTGTCATCCAGAGAAAAATCATGTAGGAGCCCATTGAGAGCGCATTGTAAAAATTAATATCGGCTTGCGGCATTTCTCCGTTCGTGTTGATAAACAGAATTGCTAAAAGAAAAATAATAGTCGAAGCAATAAAAAGTATACGTTTTGAAGTCATGAGTCAAATATAGATTTTAATTAAAAATAACACTATTTTTATTTATAATTTTCCCTATAAATATGTTGGAAGTATATCACACTAGATTTGGCTACGCTTGATTTTAATCAAGTAGTATGATAGGATTAGCGGAATAAAACAAACAAAAAAAGCCGAAAGCATTTCTACTCTCGGCTTTAATTTGATTGACTTAAATTATTTTGTTACATTCAATTTTCCTGAGAAAACTTGTCCGTCGCTCGTGATTTTTAATTGGTAAATACCAGGAACCACATTTTTCAATTCAATTTGTTTCGAGTTTACTCCATTGATTGCTTGCTCAAATACCAACTGACCTAAGTCGTTGTATAATTGAACTTTACCATTAATATTATCTTTGCTTGATACTGTAAAGTTTCCGTTTGTTGGATTTGGAAAAGCGTTCATAATTCCTTCAGCAGCTTTGATTTCAAGACTTAGCATACAATCAACTTCAATTAAAAGTAAATCCGTATTTACACAACCATTTGCATCAGTAAATTGGTAAGTGATTTGCCAATCACCTGGACCGGCAGCATTGAAAGTTGAACCTGTTAAAGCAGCAGATGGACCTGCAAATTGAGCAAATGTTCCACCAGCTGGAGTTCCAGTTAAAACAACATCTTGTCCGCCACAGAAAGGGCTAGCCAATGCAGAAATTAAATCAACGATTGGTAAAGCATTCACAAGAACAACAATACTATCTGTTGGACCTGTAAATGCACAAGTTCCATTAACGCCATTCACATAAATGGTATGTGTACCTGGAGTTGTTGCAGTGATATTAATTGAAGTTGTGTTTTGACCACTGTTTAAAGTTAAACCTGCAGGTACTGACCAAGTATAGACTGTTGAATAAATATCAGAAGGAATTGTGTAAGTTGTTGAAGTTCCTTCACAAACTGTTGTTAAACCAGTTACGATATGTGCAGGAGGAATTGGTTCTGCCCAAGAAATATTAACTTGACCGTTTCCTAACCAAATACCATTATTTACAGCTCCGTTAATTACACCACCAGTATAGCTTGAGCCGCCACCACCACCAGCGCCAGCACCTTTTGAGTTACCTGTACAACCAGAAGTTCCAGCAGAACCGCCGCCGCCGCCGCCGCCGCCAATTTGGCCACCGCCACCGCCACCGCCGCCAGTGATTGAGTTAGAAGAAGAACAACAGCATGTTTGACCACCGCCACCATTGGCACCAGTTCCAGTACTTGCAGTTCCACCAGGCTGCCCCAAGAAACCACCACAACCAATTCCGGCTGCACCTAACGCACCTTGAATACTTCCGAAGTTTCCTCCGAAGCCTCCACCAGCAGCTCCACCAGATGTTGGTGAATCAAATCCGTTTTGTCCGACACCGCCGCCACCAAAACCGCCATTTCCACCAATACCAGGTGTTGTAGAACTTCCTTCGTCACAACCGCCACGTCCGCCGCCGCCGCCGCCGCCAGCAGTAATTATACGATTTGCTTCAGAAGTTCCGCCTAGACGAACATCAGAAGCACCGCCACCACCACCAGCATTTTGCGATCCACCAGTTCCACCGCCATTGAATCCAGCAGCAGGAGCAGCTCCTTGACCTCCAACAAAAATATTTAACACATCTCCAGGAGTAACAAAAAGATATCCTTCAGCATAACCTCCAAGAGCACCTTCACCACCAGGAATACTAGCTCCACCAACAGCTCCGGAACCACCTTGAGCACCCCATGCATTAATAAACACAGAGTCTATTCCACAAGGAACCGTGAATGTTTGCATTCCACCTGTAAAATTAAAGGTGGATGATTGAGCTAATGACTGGCCCGTCAATAAAGCGAAAGCACCAGCAAAAAAACTCAATTTACTAATTTTTAGTAATTGTTTTTTCATTTTTTGTAGATATTTAGTTATAAAATTAGGTCTACTTAGTGAGTAGAACTTTTCTCATGCAAATTTAATTCAAAGAAATAACAGGCAACTAGTGGTTTTCCTTAAAGTTTACGAACTGTTGTTTTTAGTTCACGAACAGTAAAAAAACCTTTTTGAAATCACATTTCTACTATTTTTTAATAAAAAAGGACAAACGGCTTCGTGAAAATTTGAATTTTAACTAATTTGGCGCTTCGAACTAAAAAATAAATATGAAAAAATTTGTATTAGTGCTCTCGATTATGGCTTTTGCTTTCTCGAACGTTGCACGCGCTGACGAAGGAATGTGGTTGCCGTTTTTAATTGGACGTAACTATAACGACATGAAAAAACACGGTTTAAAATTGACGCAAGAGCAACTTTATTCCATAAATAATTCATCTTTGAAAGATGCCGTTATATCTTTTGGCGGATTTTGTACGGGTGAAGTAATTTCGAACCAAGGTTTGGTTTTAACAAATCACCATTGTGGTTACGATGCAATTGCAGGTGCTTCCTCTCCTGAAAAAAACTACCTAGACAATGGTTTTTGGGCAAAAAACAACGCTGAAGAAATCAAAGTTCCGGGTTTAACTGCAACTTTTATGATTCGCATGGAAGATGTTACAGCGCAAGTTGTGAAAGAATTGAACGCTAAAATGACAAACGAAGAGCGTGCAAAAAAAATCAAAGAAATTACAGATATTTTAGTGAAAGATGCTTCCGTTACAGGGTATGAGGCTTTCGTAACTGACTTCTACAATGGAAATGAGTTTTATTTATTTGTGAAACAAACCTATAAAGATGTGCGTTTGGTTGGAACTCCACCACAATCTGCAGGAAAATATGGAGGCGACACCGACAATTGGATGTGGCCTCGTCATACGGCAGATTTCTCTATGTTCAGAATTTATGCGGGTAGAGACAATAATCCTGCAATTATTTCTGACGAAAACGTTCCCTTGAAACCAAAATCTTCACTTCCAATTTCATTAAAAGGTGTTAAGCCTGGAGATTACGCAATGGTGATGGGCTTCCCCGGAAGAACAAATCGCTATTTAACTTCTTACGGTGTAGATCAGGCAGTTTCTTTAGAACAACCTAAGATTGTAGACATTCGTGCAATGAAGTTAGAAATCATGAAGAAATATATGGACAAAGACGTTGCTGTTCGCTTAAATTATTCATCGAAATATGCTTCAGTTGCCAATTACTGGAAATATTTTATCGGTCAAACACAACAATTGAAATACAACAAAGTAGCCGATAAAAAACGAACTGTTGAATCTGAATTTTTGAAATATGCAGCAGGGAAAGCTGAATACGACAATGTGCTTACTGATATTGAAAAAGCATTTATTACCACAAATGACATCATCAACATTAAGGTTTATCACAGTGAATTTACACGTCAGGTAGATTTAAATTCGTTGGTATATGTTTACAAAATGGCGATGGATGCGAAAGCAAACGGACAAGAAGAACGTGCTAAATCTTTGATGGAAGCTGCTGCTGCTCAGGCGGAAGTTTTATATGCAGAACGCGATATGAAAATTGAATTGGAAACAATTGAAGAAGTATTGAAAATGTATTTATCTGATGTTTCGGCAATGCAGCGAATAGGAATCTTGAAAAGTTTAAGTCCTGCTTCAGTTAAAGTATTCATTTCTCGAGTAAAAGCACATTCTATTTTTGCGAGTAAAGAGCGTTACGAAGATTTTATGAAAAACTTTTCGGCAGACGAGTTGAAAAAAGATCCGTTGTTTATTTTGATTAAAGATTTAGATGATTCGTATCAAAAAGCAATGGCAAAACCAGCTGTGAAAGAAGCGAACGATAAATTAACGCGTGGAAATCGTTTATTCGTGAAAGCTGTTCGTGAAATGCAGCCAAACAAAGTTTTCTATCCGAATGCAAATTCAACAATGCGTTTAACGTATGGTAATGTATTGGCTTACGAACCGCGTGATGCAATTAAATACGATTACTTTACAACTTTAGACGGAATGATGGCGAAGGAAGACGATAAAAACCCCGAGTTTTTTGTTGATGCCCGCATGAAGGAAGTATGGAAAAAGAAAGATTACGGCCAATATGGTGAAAACGGAAAGTTGGTTGTCAACTTCTTAACAAACAATGATATTACGGGTGGAAATTCAGGTTCGCCCTGCATTAATGGGAATGGTGAATTGATTGGTGCTGCTTTCGACGGAAACTGGGAAGCAATGTCTGGAGATATCTATTTTGAGCCAAATATTCAGCGCACAATTGTGTGCGATATACGTTATATTTTATGGATTACTGACAAATGTTATGGCGCAACTAACTTAATTAACGAAATGAAGTTGGTTAAGTAATTTTTTATCAAAAGAAATACATCAGTATTTATTTCTCTTCTAAGTTTGGAAAATAAGAAGAGTGAAAAGTTGATATAATTCACAAGACGAAAATCACACCCTCAATCCCTCCTCAAGGAGGGAAGCTGGAAAATACCAAAAACAAAAAAGCGAATGATATTCAATCATTCGCTTTTTTTATTTCATATTATTAAGATAGCTTACAAAATTCTCAAGTTGAGGGTTTTCAGACTATCTTAAACTAACAACCATGTAATTTCCAAGAAGAATTAACATTTCTTGATGCGGCATCTTTGTTCGTCTTTTTTCTAATATCGTTCCAAACTTGATCTAAACCTGCAGCTAATGCCTCGTTTTCGTCAGAATAACTTTCCCACATAACCATTGGGTCTTGGAAATAATGCTTCACAAAATTCGTGTCGAAATTGCCTGAACGGAAAGCTGGATGCAGCATCACAAATTTCCCGAAATCTAAAGTTGTTTTAACACCTGAAATTTCGTAATTATCAATTGCAAGAATCATTTTATCCATTGCTTCCTCGCGTGTTGGAGCCCAAACCACAAGCTTTGCTATCATTGGATCGTAATAAATTGGAACTTCCATTCCTTCTTCAAACGCATCGTCTACTCGGGCAATGTCTTTTCGCGGACGTTTGTATCTGTTCAAGCTACCAATATCTGGAATAAAACCGTTCAAAGTATCTTCAGCATAAACGCGCACTTCAACTGCGTGTCCATTAATCGTTAATTCATCTTGTAATTTTGGTAAACGCTCGCCTCGTGCAACGCGAACTTGCCATTCCACTAGATCTGTTCCTGTAATTTCTTCGGTAACTGGGTGCTCTACTTGCAAACGCGTATTCATTTCTAAAAAATAAAAATTGAGACTTGCATCTAAAAGAAACTCAACCGTTCCTGCTCCTTCGTAATTACATGCTTTACAAACTGCAACAGCTGCTTCGCCCATTTTCTTTCTTAATTCAGGAGAAACAATTGCAGATGGAGCTTCTTCAACTACTTTTTGATGGCGACGTTGAATTGAGCATTCGCGTTCAAACAAATAAACAACATTTCCGAGTTGATCTGCGAAAACTTGAATTTCAATGTGACGTGGTTTCGTGACAAATTTTTCAATAAAAACAGCGTCGTTACCAAAAGAGGAGCGCGCTTCACTTTGTGCCAATTGCATTTGCTCTTCAAATTCCTCCACGTTTTCAACCAAACGCATTCCTTTTCCTCCACCTCCAGCAGAAGCTTTAATCAGTACTGGGAAACCAACTTCAGCGGCAATAATTTTTGCTTTTTCAACGTCAGTAATTGCTTCATCTACTCCAGGAACAAGCGGAACATTAAATGCTTTCACTGCTTTTTTTGCCGAAAGCTTGTCACCCATCACTTCCATAGATTCGGGAGAAGGACCTATAAATTTAATTCCAGCTGCAGTTACTTTACGTGCAAAATCAGCGTTTTCAGACAAAAATCCATATCCGGGGTGAATTCCGTCAACGTTTAAATCTTTACACGCTTGAATAATTTTATCTTGTTGCAAATACGATTCCGATGAAGGAGATTTACCAACGTATACTTTTTCGTCTGCCTCCAAAACATGTGGAGCAAATTCATCGGCATCAGAGTAAATTGCTACGGTTGTGATTCCCATTTTCTTGAGCGAGCGCATTACACGACGGGCAATTTCGCCTCTGTTTGCTATTAATACTTTTTTCATTTATTCGTTGTCTTTTTTTGGAATTTCAGTAGCCTGTGGAACAATAACCGATTTATTCTCATTTGTGGGAAGTGGTTTTTCGTTTTGATTTGTAGAGTTTTTAATGACTTTATTGCCCGTGAAAACATTTTTAATGACCTCAATAACGCGTGAATCTTTTGCGTTGTTGAATTCTTCAGAATAGGAAACCCCAACACTTTGTGTGGCAACACCTTTATCTGCATTCGAAATTGCACTTTTATCGTTCGTTTGAACCGAATAGAAACCTTTAAACGTTTCCGATTCATTAAATAAATACTGCAAAACCAAATCTCCAATAAATGAACTCTGATTGGTCCCATCCACATTCGAGTTTCCAACTCCAACACTTGTTTTAAGTACCAATTTTCCTTTTTCTCCAAATGATTTATCCAAAGCAAAACCAGTTAGCTCTCCAACTTTAATTTCCGTGTTTTTAAGACCTAAACCTTCTGTAAGATAAGTTCCTGCCAAATCACCAATTGCGCCACCTGTCAAGTCATTTCCGCCACTTAATGGTTTGAAAGTTCGGAAAGCCAATAAATAAAAGAACTGACTCGCTAAAACTTCTTCGTCATTTTTTATACTCGCTAGAAGCGCTTTTCCATTGTCATTTAAGTTTGGAACTTCAATGTCTAATGTAACCTCTGGTTTAGATAATTTCTGTCCAACACTTAAAAAACACTTAACTGGTTGCGCCGTTGTTTCTTGTGGACTTAACTCGGTTATTTTTGCCTTAAAATTTGTAAAAGTAGTTATGTCAAGATCTGCTTCTTCCGGATTTCCTAGCCAAGAAACAGAACTTCCTTTTTCAATGAAAAACGTTTCCTTTATTCCATACATCGAAAGATTGTACTGGCCTTCTGAAATCACATAATCGCCCTCCATAGTTACCACATTGTCTTGACCAATAAAAATATCGAACGGTTTGGTGCAATTTCCCTTAGCTGTAATTACATCTCCCGTTTTTTCATTGAATATTAATCGCAACTCAGCATCGTCAGTAACATCCATATTCAACCGAACTTCAACACCTGTTAAATCTATTGGTTTATTCTTAACTGTATCGAGCGGTGCCCAATCAATAAAATCATAATCTCCAACAGTTCGAGAGCCAAACATGGCTAAATCTATTTTTGTTCCTTTTTCGGTTTTTGCATCTACTGTAATTGCTGTTTTAGCATTGTCGATAGAAATGTTGGCAAAACCTGAAGCGTAAGCGCGTCCATAGTAAATATCGCCGTCTTTGTATCTGGTATCGAGCGCCATGAATTTACCCGTGTAATATTTACGCCCATACGTTCCCATGGCATGGTTCACAAAATCGTCTACCAAGTTATCGTAATAGAAATCCATCGAAACGTTAAAGTTGGTGAAATTTTCGTGCGAAATAGATGCATCTGCATAGGCGTAATTTCCCTCTTGGTCGCGAATTGGAAGTTGCGCAATAATGAATCCATTGTCGCCATCGAATTGAATCGGACCGTTAGCAGTGTATGTAGTTCCGAGTATACCCACGTTCGCTTTTCCATCGTTCAATTTCAGGTTTCCGTTTATTTTAGGTTCTGCAAAATCTCCATCAACTTTAATGTCACCGTCAATTTTACCTTCAATTCCGCCCACCACAGCTGGATCCATAAATGCATTTGCAAATTGTAAATCCATTCGGTTAAACACCAAACTTAAATCTAAATTGTCGTGTTCTTTTAGCGGATAAACATTTCCTTCAAACTCAAAGTTTCTGGCCCCTTCAGCCGCTAAATCGTAATGTAAATCTCCGAAAACAGTTAATGCTTGCTTGTAATTGTTCCAAATAATATCTGAATGGATGTCGCCAACTTTTATTCCTTGAAAAAACAACTTATTTGCTGCAATTTCACCTTGAACCATTGGGTGTTCGAAAAGGTCTTTCAAACGCACATTTGAATTTAAAATTCCGTCTATATTAAATCCTAAACCCAATAAATGAGAAATTTCTCCTAATTGAATGTTTTCTGTTTTGAGAACTAACTCGTCTGTTTTTGAATTGGAAACTAAACCATCTAAAATTAATTTTTGATCTCCACGTTCAATATCTAAACCGGTAATTTCAAAATGATCTTTCGCATAAACGATTAATGCCGGATTTAGAATTCCCCATTCTTTTTCTTTAATCGAAAAATTGGAGGGTTTAATTGCCAAAGAAATATTTTGATTTTCTTTAAATGAAGTATTGAAGTTAAATTCTGAAGGATTTGCAGTTTGCTTATTCCAATCAATGTGTGTTGTAAACTTATTGGCCAATCCGCCAATTTGAATATTTAATTCGTCTACTTGCAAAGAGTCGGAAATATATCCATTACTCGCTGTTAAAATAATTGTATCTGAACTTGTTGTGTAATTCTGATTCAATGACAGGTTGCTTAAATGGTAACGATTTGTTTCACCCACTTTACCATAACTAATTTCACTCGAATTAAATTGGACGCTTTCTGTTTTATTGATTCCATCATAGTTCATTTTGAGAATAGAATTCTCTGCAACGCTAATTTCTGGAGCGTAAAGACCTAGAATATGACTTAAATCTCCTGTTGTTACATCTAAAACAAAAACGTTGTTGTCTGTTTTCCCTTTGGGAAATACTTGTTTAGGCACATATACTGGAATAATTTCAGCTACCAAATTATTCAATGCAATTGGCAAGGTTTTGGTGTCAAATTTTCCGAGCAATTTCGCATGGAATACTTCGCTTTCCAGAATCACTTCGTCTTGAACACCTCGTGTAATTGACAAGTCGAGAGATGGAATACTTACCGTTTCATTGTTCTCTTTAAAAACAATGTTGTTCACTTTAACAGAACCACTCATGGTTTCAGGGTCTGTTCCAGTTAAGTTTACTTCACTAATATTAACAGCAAGAAATGCATTGGGATCATCAGATAAATGAAGTTTGCCCAAATCTGCTTTTGGAATATCTACTGAAACGTTCGAAAATTTCATTGAGTTAAGATCTACTTCGCCAGAATAAGCTAAATCCAAATGCGGATCTTTAATGAGCGTTGTTGCTTTAACAATGTTGTCTTTGAAAGAACCTTCAGTAACGGTAATGTTTTGATAGGTATAATCGTTCAACCCAAAATAAGCTAAGTCTCCGTTGAAATTCTCTAAACGAAATCCGTCTTTTTGTCCGAAAACTCCTGTTAAATCGAACGCTCCTTTTACTCCTCCCAACAAGTCGTTGTTGATGAATTTACCGAGTTGAAAACTATCAACAACAACATCGAATTTCGTACCGCTATTTCCAGTGAAGGCATATCCTCCAGCAGCAAGAGAATTAAAATTCATTCCGTTTGCAATTGAAACACGCCCCAACGCTGTTTTAATTTGATTGGTTTTAAGTGAGAATTGAGCTAAAGTTCCGTTGAATTCTGTTTCGCGCAAATCAATATACGCCAATTGTTCAACTTGCGATGGTAAACTTAAGTGTTTTCCTGCATTATCTGGTAAGCGGAACTTCTTCAAATCTTGCACATCAAGTAAACAATAATCTAGCTTTTCTTTAAATTTTGCTTTACTCAAATTTCTAAAATCAGGCAAGTTTATTTCACCTCTCACCACGCTTCTTGTTCCAAAACGCAAGTCTAAATCGGAAATACATAGGTTTCTAATTTTCCGTGAAACAGTTGCTTGAATATAAATTTTGTCGTTCATTCCTTTTAAAGTGGGAGCGAAAAGTGACACGTCGCGCATACTTATTAGCGAGGAATCTAGTTGTGCATCAAAAATTACAGAATCTTCAAATGAATTGAAGCCCGTCATTGGTTTTGAAATCAAATTCAACTTAGATGCATGAATAGTTGAACGCGAAGTGCGAATCAATAAGTCATTCAAAAACAATCCTTTGTCTGGATTAATTGTGCAAGTTGCAGCTAATTTACTCAGCCACAAACCACATTTTTCTTTTGCGCTAAAATGTGTAATCGTAGTTTTTATTACGCCAGCATTTGAACTAAAATTTGAAGCTGATAAATATACATTCTTAAAATCGAGGTGGTCGAAATCCATTCCAAAATCGGAATACGACTTTCGGTAATCGTTGTAAGCAAAGTTTATTTTTTTTAAATCGATCGATTTAACAGTGATTTTAGGTGGTTCAGAAGAACTTGTTGTTTTCTTGCCTGAATCAAAATAATCAACTAAAAACTGATAATTGTATTCTCCCTTTATTGAATCGCGAAAAAGAGAAATTGTGCCCGTTTCTATTAAAGCATTGCCCAAAACGAATTCTTGTTTGTCTAGATCATAGTCATCTAAAGTTGCGAGAATGGTTCCAATACTTGCAAGCGTGTCTCCGGTTTTATCTTCAACATACACATCTTTCAACAAAACTTTATCGATGAAAATAATTTCTACTTTGCCAATCCGAATGTTAGCATCCATATCTTTCGACAAAAAAGCTGTTGCTTGCTGACCGAGAAAGGTTTGAAAAGCGGAAGTGCGAATCCCGAAGGCAAAACCAATCAACAGCAAAAGAACGAATTCCAATGAAATCCCCACAGTTCTAGCTAGTATTTTTAGTATTTTTACCATCAATTAATGCAAATTTAACAAAGTTGAGTCAAAAATCCATTGTTATTTTAGGAATTGAATCGTCTTGTGATGATACATCAGCTGCTATTATCAAAAATGACACCATTTTATCGAATATTATTGCTGGTCAAAAAGTGCACGAAGAATATGGAGGTGTAGTTCCAGAACTCGCTTCGCGTGCACATCAACAAAATATAATTCCTGTAGTTGATGCCGCTTTGAAAAAAGCAAACATGAAGGTGAGCGACATTGATGCAATTGCGTTTACACGCGGACCCGGCCTAATGGGATCTCTTGTTGTAGGAACTGCATTCGCAAAGTCTTTCGCTTTAGCGCTGAATATACCGCTCTTAGATGTGAACCACATGCACGCGCACATTTTAGCTCATTTTATTAACGAAGGGCAAGATTTTCCTGCTTTTCCATTCTTATGTTTAACTGTTTCTGGCGGACATACGCAAATAGTTCGTGTAAATTCTCCTACAGATTTACAGGTAATCGGAACAACAATTGATGATGCTGCCGGGGAAGCTTTTGATAAAATTGGAAAAATTATTGGCTTGCCTTATCCTGGAGGACCGTTTGTAGACAAATTTGCACAAGAAGGAAATCCGTTCGCTTTCACTTTTTCCAAGCCCAATTTAGTAGGATATAATTATTCGTTTTCTGGTTTAAAAACTTCGGTTTTATATTATTTACAGAAACAACAAAAGGAAAACCCTCATTTTATTGAAGAAAACAAAGCAGATATTTGTGCTTCAGTTCAACACACCATTTTAGAAATTTTATTTAAAAAATTAGTTTTAGCTTCAAAATAGTTAAAAATAGACTCTATTGCAATTGCAGGAGGTGTTTCAGCCAATTCAGGCTTGAGAAAACGCTTAATTGAAGAAGGGCTGAAAAATAAGTGGAAGGTTTTCATTCCAAAGTTTGAATATTGCACAGATAATGCTGCTATGATTGCCGTTGCAGGAAAATTTTTATTTGAAGCCGGAATTTTTGCCGACCAATCAGTGAGTGCAAACCCGCGTTTACAGTTTGAAAGATGAGTTCTGAATTTCCAAAAGAATTTAAGGCCCGTGTTGAAAATGATCCTTTTTTAGGCGCCGAATTATTAGTTGCATTAAATAGCGACAAACCAACAGCAGTTCGAGCACATTCACTTAAACACAATAATCAATTTAAAGATTCAAAAGCAATTCCTTGGTCTAAAAACGGATTTTGGTTAAACGAACGCCCTTTGTTTACTTTGGATCCACATTTTCACGCGGGTTCGTATTATCCGCAAGAAGCTGGTTCGCAGTTTTTAGATGCAGTTTTGCGTAGCTTAGAATTTCCAGATTCACCCAACTTTCTTGATTTATGTGCCGCTCCTGGAGGAAAAAGCACTTTAATTGCAGATTTTTTGAACGAAAAGGGTATCTTACTTTCAAATGAAATTAATTCCAATAGAGCAAAAATTTTAAAAGAGAATTTAACCAAATGGGGAAATTCAAACACCTTTGTTTCGAATAATTCTCCGGAAGATTTTTTAAACATACTAGATTTCTTCGATTGCATTGTTGTAGACGCACCTTGTTCGGGTGAAGGAATGTTTCGTAAAGATTTGAATGCAAGAAACGAATGGTCAGAACAAAATGTGGAAATGTGTGCCAATCGACAAAAAGATATTTTATCGAAGGTTTGGGGTTCATTAAAACAAGACGGATATTTGATTTACTCAACATGCACCTTCAACTCAAACGAAAATGAAGAAATTATTGATTGGTTAACAGAAAAATATGCTTGTAAAGAAATAAAAATTGACTTGCCTTTAGCAAAAGTTGGAAGAAACGGGATTGGTCATTATGGCTTGCCTCATTTGATAAACACCGAAGGTTTTTTTATATGTGTAATTCAAAAAACAGAGCAAACTAAGTCGCGAAAAATAAAAATCGGGAAATCTGATTTGAGTCTATTTAAATACTCAAAGGAAACTGCTGCTTTTTGCACAGATTCGCGTCTGGAATTTATTCAATGGCGCGATTTTGTTTTTGGAATACCAGCAGATTATTTTCATGAAATTCAATTTTTACAGCAGCAACTTCGCATACAAAAATTGGGTCTCGAAATAGGAGAGTTAACACGAAAAGGAATTATTCCGAACGAAGCACTTGCTTTTGCACACGCATTCCAATCGAATTCAATTCAACAGATTTCCTTATCAAAACAGCAGGCTTTGCACTATTTGAAAGGCGAAACTTTTCCATTAGATGGCCAGCATGGTTGGGCACTCGTTAAATATGAGAACAATTGCCTTGGTTGGATTAAGCATTTAGGAAACAGGTTCAATAATTTATTTCCGAAGGAATGGCGAATTCGAATGAAAATTGAATAAGTTTAAAAATTATACTTTTGCTTTCGGGCGGTAAACTGTTAAACTTTTCGACTTTGTGATTTCTGAAAAATCAAAATCTGTTACACCAACTTTTCTGCCGTGTTGACCGGTATTTTGATGAATCAATTGAATCTTCGTTCCCATTTCAACTGAAAAAACAATGGCAGTATGGTGCTGAAAAGTTTCTGAATAAATAGTTTTACCATTACTTTTTCGTTCGGTTTTCACTTCTTCAAATTGAATAATATCTCCTGGGAGAAGAGTTTCTTTATCGCGATTGATTATTGTTCCAAATTCATAAAGTGGTTTCCAATCTGAATTCGAATTATTAAGCACATATTTCGCTAAATCCCAGCATTCTCCTCGATCTACTTTTTTTCCATTTTTAGCTATTGCTAATTCCAACACTAATTTATTTTGAGTTGGAATAGTTTCGTTTTGAGGAACGAATAATAAGAAATAAAATACCAATATCTGAATCATCTGAGTTGTTTTACATCAATAAGAAATATTTTACGAAAAGTAACAAAAAAAGCTCAACAAAATAATTGCTGAGCTTTCCTAACGAAATCAATTAAATTGATTTTAACGTATAATATTTATGTGACCTGAAAATTCTCTTTTTCCATCAGAATTCATGTCTTTCACACGAGATCTCCAAGTGTAAGTTCCAGGTTTAATTACTTCACCTTTGTATGTTCCATCCCATTCAGAATTAGGATCGTGTGTTTCCCAAACTATTTCTCCCCAACGGTTGAAAATATACAATTCAAAATCTTGCACATCAATTCCTTGAACAGACCATCTCCATGTTTGATTAAATTCATCGCCATCTGGTGTAAATGAATTTGGAGCGAAGAATAAAATGTCTGAGTTTACTGTCAATATTTTAGTAACTGTGTCAACACAACCTTCCAAAGTAGAAATGGTTAAAGTAATCGGATACGTTCCGGTTACACCTTCATCGAAAACAAACGTTGGATTGTCATCGTTTGAAGTTGATGGAGAAGAAAACGGTGAGAACCAATCCCAAGTAACTACATTTCCAGAAGAAACATCTTGCATTCCAATTGTTGTTTCAAAGAATGTAGTTGGGTTTGCACTCATTGTAAAGTCTGCAATTGGATTAGGTACCACGTTAGCAATTGCAATGTGTGAACCTGTTGTTATACAACCCAAAGTAGATTTAAAAATGATATTGATATCATAAATTCCTGGATTTTGATAAATGTGAGTTAAATCAACACCACCTGCAATAGCTTCAGAGAATCCATCTCCATAATCAACAAACATGCTGTCAATAGTTCCTTTTTCCACAGATGTATTGAAGAAAATAAAATCGCCAGGCATACATGAATATGGTTTGTTAGAGGTGAATATGGAAACAATTGGTTGAGGAAAAGTAATTGTCATACAATCATTAACTGTAGGCGAACCACAAGCTTCAGATAATGTTACACAATATTCAGTATTTGTAGATGAAGGATCAACGTTTATTGCTGCTCCAACTCCGATTACGTTTCCATTTTCTGTCCAAGTAAAAGTATAAGCTGTACTACCTCCTGATCCTGTTGCAGTTAAAATTGTTGAGCCATCTTCTGGACAAATAATTAAATCACTTGTTAAACTTGTTAACACCAAAGAAGTAGGTTCTGAAAGCGTTGCATTTAAAGTGATTACACAACCTAAAGCATCTGTAATTGTAGCAATATGGTTTCCAACTGCTAAATCTGTTGCTGAAATATTAATAGAGCTTGAATTGTCCCATGTATACGAATAGGGAGCAGTTCCATTACTCGGATTTAAAATGATAACACCGTCGTTTCCGCTGTTACAAGTAGGATCTGTTTGAGATGCAATAACAGCTGTTAAATTTGGAATTTCCGAAATTACAACCTCAACAGTATCAATACACCCCGTTGTTGATGAAACTTCACAATGATACGTTCCTTCACTTAAACCTGTTGCAGTTTGAGTAGTCTGATTTCCTGCATCGTACCAGTTGTAAGAAACAGTTCCTAAAGAGGGAGTCATTGTTGCAGTAGCAGTTCCGTTACTTCCACCATCACAAGAAACCAACGTAGAAACACCAGAGAAAGTAGCATTTGCATTTGGAATATTCACATTAACGATTGCCGAACAACCTTCAGAATCTGTTATTGTAACCGGAATAATTCCAGTAACTAAACCCGTTGCTGATGCAGTTGTCTGTCCGCCAGGCCAGCCCGAAAACGTAAACGGACCGAAACCTTGTGTAGGAATAATGTTTGCTGTTCCGTTTCCTCCAGCACAATAATCAGTTGTTGTAGTTGAAGTTCCTGAGACAACATCTCTGGTAATCCAGGCTGTATCTGAAACAGAACCAACAGAACTATTACAACTATTTGTAGTTAAAAAATAACCTACTGTTCCCGGGGCAGGTGAAGAAACATTTAATGTTCCTGCATTGAATGGAAAAGTTTGACCCAATGTATTATTCCAAGTAACATTAGAAATATTATCTGTTACTGTAATATATTGAATCTGGCTGTGTGTATATCCATTTGTATTTGCAGGAGAAATTGGTGTAAATCTTCGGCCATCTTGATTGCAAGCCCATACTTGATTGTTTCTTCCTGGGGTTGTAGTTGCAAGGATTCCTCCTGTTTTTTGAACTCCTTGAATTGCTAAACCACCATTCCAAGAATTACAAAATGGCTTTTGGCCAATATGTACTTCTACATTATTTGATCCTTCATAAAATATACTAGAAGCATAATAACAAGTATTAGCACATTGGAATGCATTTACATTTTTATATAAAACAACAAATTGTCTATTTGGAGCAGTTCCAATTGTTTGGTATTCAATTGTTCCAATTGGAAAAGCAGAAGGATTCATGTCTGAATAACACAGCATAACTGAATTGTGAGAAGAAGGAAAACCTGGTGCGGGCATTGGTCCAACTGCACCTAAGCTCCATGGGCAACCACCGTTTGCCTGACCAGTATTAAAAGATACTAATCCGTTTGAACCAATAATACAGTTCGTATAATTTACTCCGTAAAAATTAAACGTAAAACCGATTGGAACAACACTCGACCAAACGTCATCACCTAAAGTTGGCAAAACGGTTGGCGCGTTTAATACAATAGCATTTGGTGAACCAGCTCCACTTCCTGGATTGCAATTTTGAATTTGAAAAGGTGTTCCAGCACAAATTGTGTCGGCGTCTCCTAAACAAACCACAAGTGGTTGAGCAAAAAATTGGAAGGTAGAAAGTGAAAATAGTAATATTAATAGTCGCATTTTAATTTTTAATATGAATTGTATGATAATAACGCTTAACTTTACTAAAGGTTGTCTGCGTCATAAAAACTTTATTACAAAATTAAGCTAATGTTTCTAAATTAAAAAAAATAGCACTTCAATTTTCGTTGTAAAAAGTTCGCTATTCTTGAATCTCTATCCAGTTTATTTTATTTACATTTGTAAGTCATAATTTTAAAACATTCAAAAATGTCAAGTAAATACCAAGCTCAGATTGATGCTTTTATGGACAAAGTTAAAGTAACTAATGGACATGAAACTGAATTCTTACAAGCGGTTCACGAGGTTGCTGAAGCAGTAATTCCGTTTATCGAAGAAAACCCAAAGTACAAAATTGCAAAGATTTTAGATCGCATTGTTGAGCCGGAAAGAACGATTTTATTTCGTGTTCCATGGCTAGATGACAAAGGTGAGGTGCAAGTTAATCGTGGTTACCGAGTTGAGTTTAACTCTGCAATCGGACCATACAAAGGAGGTTTACGCTTTCACCCTTCTGTTAACTTATCTATCTTAAAATTCTTGGGCTTCGAACAAATATTCAAAAACTCGCTAACAACTTTGCCAATGGGTGGAGGAAAAGGTGGAGCAGATTTCGACCCGAAAGGAAAGTCTGACAATGAGGTAATGAAATTTT
Source organism: Crocinitomicaceae bacterium (assembly GCA_031409255.1). Taxonomy (GTDB): domain Bacteria; phylum Bacteroidota; class Bacteroidia; order Flavobacteriales_D; family Crocinitomicaceae; genus Fluviicola. The sequence goes on along the minus strand of JANNWW010000048.1, from coordinate 6,525 downwards.
GTCAATCTTTTATGACTGAATTATGTCGTCATATCGGTCCTGACACAGATGTTCCTGCTGGAGACATTGGTGTTGGAGGTCGTGAAATTGGTTTCATGTTCGGTCAATACAAACGCATTCGCAATGAATTTACAGGTGTTTTAACTGGAAAAGCAAGAAACTGGGGTGGATCATTGATTCGACCGGAAGCAACTGGTTATGGAACTGTTTACTTTGCAAAAGAAATGTTAGCAACTAAATCAGACACTTTCCAAGGAAAAATTGTTGCAGTTTCAGGATCAGGAAATGTTGCACAATACGCATGTGAAAAAGCTACTGAATTAGGCGCTAAAGTTGTTACTGTTTCTGATTCATCAGGATATATTTTAGACAACGACGGAATCAATGCTGAGAAATTAGCTTTCATTATGGAGTTGAAAAATGTTAAAAGAGGTCGTATTGAAGAATATGTTGCAAAATACCCGTCTGCTAAATTTGTTGCAGGAAAACGCCCTTGGGAAGTGAAGGTTGATATTGCACTTCCATGTGCTACTCAAAATGAATTGAATGGCGACGAAGCGAAAGTTTTATTGTCGAACGGATGTATCTGTGTTGCTGAAGGAGCGAATATGCCTTCAACTCCAGAAGCAGTTACTGCATTCTTGAACGCGAAAATTTTATTCGCTCCAGGAAAAGCATCAAACGCTGGTGGTGTTGCAACTTCAGGTTTAGAAATGTCACAAAACTCTTTGCGTTTAAGCTGGTCTGCTGAAGAAGTAGATTCTCGTTTACACGGAATTATGGTTTCAATTCACGAAGCTTGTGTGAAATACGGAAAAGATTCAGATGGAAATGTTGATTACGTTCGAGGAGCAAATGTTGCTGGTTTCGTAAAAGTTGCAGATTCAATGTTAGATCAAGGTTTGGTTTAATTTCTTTATAAAATTCAAAAGAGGCTTTCTAAATATAGAAAGCCTCTTTTTTTTATCCTTTTTTCTGTTTAAAAATTCCACTAACTTTGTCGAATGATTTATCGCTACGCGCTCGAACTCGCATACAATGGAACCGATTTTTGTGGTTGGCAAATTCAGCTGAATCAACATTCGGTTCAAGAAGAGATTGAGATTCAGATAAATAAATTAATTGGAAATGAAACGTGTAAACTAGTTGGTTGCGGCAGAACTGATACGGGTGTGCATGCATCCTATTATGTGGCTCATTTTGATTCAGAACAAATCCTTGAAACTGAAAAACTACTCTATAAACTGAATAAAATGCTTCCACGAAGTATTGTGCTATTTTCATTTCAACAGGTAAATCGATTGTTTCATGCGCGTTATTCTGCAAGAAAAAGAAAATATACCTACTTCATTTCAGCTGAAAAACACCCTTTTAAACCAAATTATTGGCAACTCTATAATTCAGTCGACATAAGCAAGCTAAACGATGCCACAACAAAACTGCTTGGCACAAAAGATTTCACCTCTTTCGCGAAACTTAACACCGATATAAAAACAAATATCTGTACTGTTTTTGAAGCAAAGTGGACAAAGAAAGATTCCTTTCTAGTTTTTGAAATTACTGCCGATCGTTTTCTAAGAAATATGGTTCGTTCAGTTGTGAGCACACTAATAGATGTTGGTTTAGCAAAAATTACTGTTGAAGAATTTGAGGCAATTATTTCAGGCAAAAACCGTTCACTTGCAAGTGCTTCGGCGCCAGCTAGGGGTTTGTTTTTGACAAATGTGGAATATCCTTCCGAACTTTTCACTCCTAAAAGATAAAAAAGGAGTCGGCGAACCTTCTCCTTCTTTCTTACCTAACTTAACCTTAATAATGAAAGCTCAAAATTAAGCAGCGCTTGTTGAAATAAAATAGCTGTTTACCACTATTTTGATAATATTACATAAAAGTTAACATTCTATTACGAATATCTATTTTTCAAGTTTAATCATATCTTTTTAGTTATTTTTACACAAAGCACAACCAAATGAAAATTGGAATAATAGACGACGAAATTGACATTCGTGAAATTTTAGAATTCAACCTTAAAAAGGATGGCTTTGAAACTTTCACCGCCGAAAACGGAAAAATCGGAATTCAAAAATGTATAGCCGAAAAACCAGATTTGATTATTTTGGATGTCATGATGCCTGAAATGGACGGAATGGAAGTATGTGAAATTTTGCGCAAAACTCCCGGACAAGAAAATTTACTTATTTGTTTCTTAACCGCTCGCAACGAAGATTACAGTCAAATTGCAGGCTTAGATGCCGGTGCAGACGATTATATTTCGAAACCAATTAAACCAAAACTACTGCTTTCTCGAATCAATGCAATTCTTAGAAGAAAAACAAGTGTTGTGCAAGAAGAAAGGAAAATTGATAAATTAGTTATTGACCGCGATAAATACATCATTTTAAAAGAAGGAAAGCCAATTCAGTTACCAAGAAAAGAGTTTGAATTGCTTTCATTAATTGCTTCAAAACCAGAAACTGTATTTGAACGCGACTATATTTTAGAAAAAGTTTGGGGCAGTGATGTGGTTGTTGGAGACCGAACAATAGATGTTCACATTCGTAAATTACGTGAAAAAATTGGCGATGAATTTATTCAAACGGTGAAAGGAATAGGTTATAAATTCATACCTCAATACTAAATTGCTGCTTTTTAAGCGGAATTCTTAATTTTGTCACATGGCAAAAAATAAACTCAAACGTTTCGCTGAAATGAAAAGCTGGGAAAACGTTTTTGAACCCACTCTAGAACAAGATCCGGCAGAAGCTTTTCCTTTAAAAGGCAAATGGCGAAGCGATTATTTCAAAAACAACAACCAAATTGTTGTAGAATTAGGTTGCGGAAAAGGAGAATATACTGTTGGTTTAGCACAACATTATCCGAATAAAAATTTTATTGGAATAGATATTAAAGGTTCGCGCATGTATGTGGGAGCACGCGAGGCAATAGAGGAAAACTTAACGAATGTTGCCTTTTTACGATCAAAAGTAGACTTCATTCTCAGCTATTTTGAAGCAGACGAAGTAGATGAAATTTGGCTCACTTTTTCAGATCCTCAGCCAAACAAACCAAAGAAACGCTTATCGTCGAAACCATTCATTGACCGCTATCGAATTATTTTAAAAAACGATGGTTTAGTTCATCTGAAAACTGATTCAGACTTACTTTTTGAATCGACAGTGGAAGAAATAGAAACACATCAATACAAAACACAAGAATTGTCTTGGGATTTATACAAATCTATTCCCGAAGATTTAGACCCAACAATTCGTGAAATTTTACACATAAAAACACATTACGAAGAGTTGTTTACAGCAAAAGGTTCTGTGATTAAGTATTGTGCTTTTCGTATTCATTAAAATGATAAACTTCAAGTGGAAATCAATTGAAAGCTTTTTGCTTGCTTTTTTTGTAATTCGGTTATATGGCATTTGGTTTCCACCATTAGAAACTTGGCATTCATGGCGACAAACTTTAACAGCAATGATTGCAAGAAATATGGGCTCAGAGTTTTCGCTGCTGTATCCGAAAGTAGATACGTTTGGAGAAAAAACGGGAATTATAGCAACTGAATTTCCTTTTTATCAATCGCTGATTCATTTTTTTAATGAAACATTTGGTTATGATCATTGGTATGGAAGACTCATTTCGCTTTTTGCTACAACTATTGCTTCTTGGTGTTTTTTTCAACTCGTAAAAAGATTCTGGAATGAACGAACCGCTTGGTTTTCAACTGTTGTTTTCGTTTGTTCGTTGTGGTTTAGCTTTTCCCGAAAAATTATGCCCGACACGTTTGCTGTTTCCTTAGTTATTATTGGAATATATTTCATTGTTAAATACATAGATCGCGCAAAGTTTGTATCACTTATTTTAGCATTTGTTTTTCTTACATTGGGTGGTCTTTGCAAAATTCCGGCAGTTTACCTCTTTGGTTTGTATATTCCTTTTCTTTTTAACAAGCAATTTCAGCTGAATTTTCGCTTAATTATTGGACTAGTGCTTTTGCTATCAAGCAGTATTATTTTACTTTGGTATTTTTATTGGGTTCCTTATTTAGTGAACACTTATCACATTCAACTCTTTTTTCCAAAAGGAATTACCGAAGGTTTAAAAGAAATTAAGCCCTATTGGACAGATTTCTACAAACAACTCTACTTCGGAGCACTTCGCTCATATATTGTTTTACTTCCAATTTTTATTGGGTTTTCTGTATTAATCTATCTTAAAAAATGGCAAACGCTTTCTTGTTTAGGAATAGTCAGTTTTATATTCCTCACTTTTGCAGTAAAAACTGGAACTGTATTTCCAACACACAATTATTACGTTCTTCCCTATTCACCTGTACTTGCGCTTATAGCAGGAATTGGTTTAACTCAGTTTAACTCAAAATGGGCGTTCATTCTCCTGATTGGTATTTGTATTGAGGCAATTGCAAATCAATGGTCAGATTTCAGAATTAAAGATGAAAAAACATATAAAACCAGTCTCGAATTACAATTAAACAAAGTGCTTCCTCAATCAGAAAGAATTGTTATTCCTACAGGTGCAAATTATGAATGGATGTATTGGTACAATAGAAAAGGTTGGTCTGTTGATGCCGACTCACTTCTAAATCCTGACTTTTTATATCGTTTAAAAAAGAAAGGTGCGAAATTTATCGTTTTTGATAAACATGAACTAAATCCAAAACTAACTCTTCCAGTAATTGGCGAATCTGCTGATTGTTTTGTTTTGAAACTTTAATAAACAATTGTTTTCTTAACCAGAAACTCATGTATACTCTGAATCTGTAAACTTTTATTGTAGAATCATTACTAAAAATAATCTATTCGCAATTATCAAGTTTCTTACACTTATTAATAAATTATTTATAATTGATAATTAATCTATGCTACTTTCAATTTTGCCATTTTTGACTTATTGAACTGAGCTGTTGCGTATTTTAATTCTACTTTATATTCAGTTTCATCATTGGAAGGCAATTCATACATTGCATCGGTTAAAATCGCTTCGCAAATTGAACGCAAGCCGCGCGCACCTAATTTAAAATCGATTGCTTTTTCAACAACGAAATCCAATACATCTGCATCGAAAGATAATTTAATTCCATCAATTGCAAAAAGGCGGGTATATTGTTTTACCAACGCGTTTTTAGGTTCTGTTAAAATTCGCTTCAACGCTTTGCCGTCTAACGGTTCTAAGTAAGTTAAAACGGGGAATCGACCAATTAATTCTGGAATCAACCCGTAAGATTTAATATCGGTTGGATTGATGTATTTTAAGAAATTATCGCTATCAATTCGCACATTTTCAGCAGTTGCGAAACCAATTGTTTGTGTGTTTACTCTTCGAGCAATCAGCTTTTCGATTCCATCAAATGCCCCACCGCAAACAAATAAAATATTTTTTGTATCAATGGCAATCATTTTTTGTTCTGGGTGTTTTCTTCCTCCTTGTGGTGGAACATTCACAACTGATCCTTCTAATAATTTCAATAAAGCTTGCTGAACTCCTTCACCAGAAACATCACGCGTAATGGAAGGATTGTCAGATTTTCTCGCAATTTTATCTATTTCATCAATGAAAACAATTCCATTTTGAGCTGCTTCCACATTGTAATCTGCCGCTTGAAGCAAACGAGATAAAATACTTTCCACATCTTCTCCAACGTAACCTGCTTCTGTTAAAACAGTTGCATCGGCAATACAAAAGGGAACGTTTAGCATTTTGGCAATTGTTTTAGCTAGTAATGTTTTACCCGTTCCTGTTCTTCCAACCAAAATAACATTCGATTTTTCAATTTCTATGTCATCTGTAATTTTCTGATTTAAGCGCTTGTAATGATTGTAAACTGCAACAGCAAGTGTTTTTTTAGCATCTTCTTGCCCAATAACATACTCGTCTAAATTTGTTTTAATCTCAATTGGCTTTAAAATGTTTACCGGTTTTTCGATACCCGTTTTAGGAGCTTCCTCCTCAATTATTGAACCCGCTTGAATAATACAATGGTCGCATATATGACCACTAATTCCGGCGATTAATACCCCAACTTGGTTGCGTGGTCTTCCACAAAATGAACAAGATGTTTCTTTCTTTGCCATGTTTTTCTGTTAGACAAAGAAGTCATTCACAATTGGTGCAAATGACTTCTGAGTTTTATTTTATAAAATTAAATTATTTTGGGTTACGAAGTAAAATTTCGTCAACCATTCCATATGCTTTTGCTTCTTCAGAAGTCATCCAATAATCGCGGTCAGAATCTGCCCAAACTTTATCGTATGTTTGTTTCGAATGATTTGCAATAATATCGTACAATTCTTTTTTTAATTTTTGAATTTCACGAGCAGTAATTTCTATATCAGAAGCCTGACCTTGAGCACCTCCAAGTGGTTGGTGAATCATTACGCGTGAATGTTTAAGTGCAGAACGTTTTCCTTCAGCTCCAGCGCACAATAAAACTGCTCCCATTGAAGCTGCCATTCCCGTACAAATTGTAGCCACATCTGGTTTAATGTATTGCATTGTATC
>JANNWW010000047.1:0-13503 GCA_031409255.1 Crocinitomicaceae bacterium | reverse complement strand
ATTGAACAATTCTATAATAAAAACCGAATTCATAGTGCCTTAAAAAATAAAACAATTGAAAATTTTGTGGCGGAGCAAAAAAGGAATTACCTTCGCTGTGCATAGTTTAATAATGACTTCGGAAAAGCTAGGCAATTCCAGTTTATTTTTTCTTCTACGATAGAAATTGTAAAATCATCAATGATATTTATATTCACTGAGCTTGTAACGCTACATTGTGAAGGTTTTGGAACAGTTAGTATATCGATTGATGTAGTATATTGAACTGTAGTATTACCAAATACATTTACTGATGCTGTATTAGAATTTGAAGTTGGAGTTGGAGAAAAGTTACCACTACCAGAGGTAATTGACCAAGATACATAAGAATTTTCAGTCCCTGGAGTTACTGGTCCAATATTAACAATCTGTCCACTAGAATTACAACATTTGGTTATATCTGGTATTTCAATTATTTGAGGACATACAATTTTAATTAATTTACACTTTGAAACCCACTGCTCGCAATTGTTAGTAACAGCTAAATTAATTCGATAATATTTGTTACAATTAAATTTACCTCCTAAACTTTCTAACAATGCTTTTAAATCAACAATGCCTGCTTGTTGAGCAACAAACCATTTACTATATTCAGGACCGGTTGGTGACCACCATTGGGCTGCTTCTTGAATTGAAACAAAATAACTGTCTTCGTTTGTACAAGCACCTGCATCTAATGAAATTTGCTCACTAATACAAAATTGTGATTTTATGTTGAAATCCGCAGTTGGATTATTTGGTGAACACAAACCATCTATATAAATATATCCAAAATGCCCTCCGAAAACACAATCTGCTGACATAAAAGAAATTGTTACAACTGTCCCTATGTATGGTGTTAAATCATAACACACAAACGACCAATCTCTATACAAAGTACTATTTTGACCAGTTTTAAAAAAAGGATTGGTTTTATCTGCTATAACTTGATTTCCAGTAATATAATTTATTGAAGGAGGAAAAGTAGAAGTATTTAATAATTGATTTGGATTACTTCCTTTTACAATATTCCAACTAAAAAAAGGATTCTCATTCAAATTATGATCACCATCTTGTAATACCATTGCATACTTAAAACCAAAATCTGCATTAGCAGCAGTTACCATAAATGTATAAGACGCTCGATCTGCCTTTTTGTCTGCAGCAATGCTGTTTCCAATTTTCAAAGAATGTAATCCCTCGCCTACCATTGGTAATAAACTTCCGCCTACAACAGGATCAAAACCAACATTTGTAATATTGTGTACGGACGAATTATAACCATTAACTTGATCATTTAAGCTTACGTTGGGATTTCCTCTTGGCCCTGAAGATAAAGACCAATTATTAAAATTATTTTTCCTCCAAGTTGCCATTAAAACACTGAGAAATTAATTTATTTGAACACAAACTTACACTTAATAATATATATAGCTTTAAATATTTAAATTCTAAAAAATTATTCATTTTTATTTAATGTTAAATTATTTTTTACAATTTTCTTGCTACTTCTACTTCTTCGAATGCTTCAACAATATCTCCGATTTTGATGTCATTAAATTTATCAATATTCAAACCACATTCGTAGTTGTTTTTCACTTCTTTCACATCGTCTTTGAATCGTTTCAATGAACCAAGAACGCCAGTGTGAATAACAATTCCATCTCTAATAATACGTATTTTCGATGTGCGTTTTATGTAACCATCCATCACATAACATCCGGCAATTGTTCCCACTTTCGTTATTTCGAATGCTTCGCGAACCTCTGCTGAACCAACAATTTGTTCTTCGATATCTGGAGATAACATTCCTTCCATGGCAGCTTTCAACTCGTCGATTGCTTTGTAGATTACAGAATACAAACGAATGTCTATTTGTTCTGTTTCAGCTAATTTACGCGCTGCAACTGAAGGTCGAACCTGGAAACCAACGATAATTGCATCTGATGCAGACGCCAAGTTAACATCGGCTTCGGTAATTGCACCAACTCCTTTGTGAACGATTTTGATTTGAATTTCTTCTGTTGACAAGCGCAATAAGGAATCCGAAAGTGCTTCGATAGATCCATCCACGTCTCCTTTTACAATTAGGTTCAATTCCTTGAAATCTCCAATTGCTAGGCGGCGACCAATCTCGTCGAGTGTAATATGTTTGGTTGTACGCAATCCTTGCTCGCGGTACAATTGTTCTCTTCTTGATGCAATAGATTTTGCTTCTTTTTCATCGTCCATCACATGGAAAACATCTCCGGCTGAAGGCGCACCATTTATTCCGAGAATTTGTAATGGTTGAGACGGGCCAGCTTCTTTCAATAATGTTCCTGTTTCATCGTGCATTGCACGAACACGACCATAATTCTTTCCAACCAATACAACGTCACCAACACGTAAAGTTCCAGTTTGTACCAAGATGTTTGTTACATATCCTTTTCCTTTATCCAAAGAAGATTCGATTACCGTTCCAACAGCATTTCTTACTGGATTAGCACGTAAATTCAACATTTCTGCCTCCAATAATACTTTATCTAGTAAGGCATCAATGTTTAAGTTTTGCTTTGCAGAAATCTCTTGACATTGGTATTTTCCACCCCATTCTTCTACCAAAATATTCATGGCAGAAAGTTGTTCGCGAATTTTATCAGGGTTTGCGCCTGGTTTATCAATTTTATTGATGGCAAAAATCATTGGCACATTGGCTGCTTGAGCATGCGAAATTGCTTCTTTTGTTTGCGGCATCACGTCGTCGTCTGCAGCAACAATAATAATTGCAACGTCTGTTACTTGCGCTCCTCGAGCACGCATTGCTGTAAATGCTTCGTGACCAGGTGTGTCTAAGAAAGTCATTTTTCGACCATCTTTCAATTTCACAGAATACGAACCAATGTGTTGCGTAATTCCTCCGGCTTCACCAGCTGCAACTGTTGCGTTACGAATTTTATCGAGTAAAGATGTTTTACCGTGGTCAACGTGGCCCATTACAGTAATAATTGGCGGACGATCAATTAAATCTTCCTCCGAATCTATTACTTCAGGAATTGCTTCTTGAATATCTGCAGAAACGAATTCTGTTTCAAATCCGAATTCAACTGCAACAATTTGGATGGTTTCAGCATCTAAACGTTGGTTAATGGAAGCAAAAATACCCAAAGACATACATGCTGAAATGACTTGCGTAGGTGAAATATTCATCATACTTGCCAATTCAGAAACGGTAACAAATTCAGTTAATTGCAATACTTTATCTTGCAAATCTGATTCTAATTGTTCCATTTCGCGACGTTGCGCTACGAAGTCACGTTTTACTCTTCTATTTTTTGATGCTTTAGATTTACCTCCTTTTGAAGATAAACGTGCCAAAGTATCTTTAATTTCTTTTTGAATATCCTGAACGGTAGCAGCCGGTTTTGGAGTATTTGGTCCGCCAGTTGTTGGCTTACCTTTATACGGTCCGCGGTTTTGATTATTCCCCGGTCCACGGTTGAAACCGCCGCCTCCACCACCTTGGTAAGGTCCACCTGGTCTTGGTGTGCCACCTGTTGTGTTTGGTGCTGCACCTGCTCCAGTTCCAGCTCCAGTTTGAGGAGTTCCGTCTGGTTTAATTCGTCTGCGTTTTTTGCGATCATCACCTGGGCGAGAAGAAGCTACAGACTTTGGCTTAGCAACAGGAAGTTCAATTTTCCCCATTACTTTTGGACCTGCCAAAGTTTGTGTTTGAACACGAATTGTTTCAATTACTGGCGGACCTTCCACTTTTTTCTCTTCAACTGGTTTTTCAACTACCTGAGGAGCTTCAAATTTTGGATACTCTGATTTATCAATTGGTGCGTCACCTTTTTTACGTTTATCGGGGCGTGTTTTTGTGTTCAGTTTATCTAAATCAATTTTTCCAAGCACATTTAAACCGCCGTTAGAATCTGAGTTTTCGGGAGCAACCACCGCTAACTTTTCCTCAATTTTGGGTTCAACAATTACTGCTGGAGTTTCAATTTCAGTTTTCACCACTGGTGCAGCCTCAACTACAGCTTCCACTTTCGCTTCCACTTTAATTGCTGGAATTTCACCCTTCATTTTATCCAAAATGCGGTTGTCAAATTCTTCTTCCTCTTGAACAACTATCGGCTTTTCATCCTTTGCTTGATCTAGAGATATAGTTTCTCGTTTCTCACGTTTAAATCCAGCATTCTTAGACTGCTCTTTAACGTTAACATCTCCTGCGAATTCTTTTTGTAACAATTCGTATGCAGGCTCTTCAATTTTCGTTGTTGGAGTTGCATCTATAGACATGCCATTTGTAGATAGAAACTTAACAATAGTGTCCATCGAAACATTAAATTCGTAAGCTGCTTTTCCTAATCGCGTTGTATTTTTCGCCATATTATTTGTTGCTCCTTTTAAAAGTATGTGACCATCACGGCCATATTTGGTGTAAAGATAGTCAGTGTTGACTATATAAAAGCAAAATTCAGCCAAGTATTTACACATGACTGAATTAATGCTTTAAATTTTTATTCGAATTCTGATCTTAAAACGCGTATTACCTCTTGAACTGTCTCCTCTTCGAGGTCTGTTCTTTTAACTAAATCTTCAACAGAAATTTCCAATACAGATTTCGCTGTATCACAACCAATTGCTTTCAATTCATCTAAAATCCAGCTGTCAATTTCATCTGCAAACTCTTCCAAATCAACATCTTCATTGTCAGCTTCACCTTCACGGAAAACTTCAATTTCGTAGTCAGTTAAACGTCCTGCCAAGCGAATATTGTATCCTCCCTTACCAATTGCTAGTGAAACTTGGTCTGGTTTCAGGTAAACGAATGCTTTTTTGTCTTCTTCGTTGATCTCAATATTTGTAATCTTCGCAGGAGATAAAGCTCTTTGAATCAGTAATTTACTGTTGCTTGTGTAGTTAATTACGTCAATGTTTTCATTGCGTAACTCGCGTACGATTCCGTGAATACGAGAACCTTTCATTCCCACACATGCTCCAACAGGGTCAATTCTATCATCATACGATTCAACAGCAACTTTAGCTCTTTCTCCTGGTTCGCGCTCAATGCGTTTAATAGTAATTAAACCGTCAAAAACCTCTGGCACTTCTAATTCGAACAAACGTTGTAAGAACTCTGGCGCTGTGCGCGACAAAATAATTACTGGCGAAGAATTGCGCATATCTACTTTAGATACAACTGCACGAATAGATTCTCCTTTTTTGAAATAATCTGCTGGAATTTGCTCTGATTTTGGCATCACCAACTCGTTTCCTTCGTCGTCTAAAACCAAAATTTCTTTCTTCCACACTTGGTATACTTCACCCGTGATGATTTCACCCACACGTTCTTTGTATTTTTTATACAAGTGATCTTTTTCTAATTCCAAGATACGTGAAATCAAATTTTGACGCAAGGAAAGAATGTTTCTTCGTCCGAAATCGCCAAAACGAAATTCCTCTGGAACCTCTTCTCCGATTTCAAAATCTGATTCAATTTTTATTGCGTCAGAATAAGCGATTTCCATGTTTGGATCTTCCACTTCACCGTCTGCAACAATTTCTTTGTTCAAGAAAATTTGTACATCACCTTTGTCGATGTTTACAATTACATCTATGTGTTCGTCTGTGTTGAATTTTTTCTTCAACATTGCACGAAATACGTCTTCCAAAACGTGTTGCATCGTTTGTCTATCGATGCTTTTTAGTTCTTTAAATTCGGAAAACGATTCTACTAGCTCCAAGCTGTTCATTGGCTTTTATTTAAAAGTTATAACAATTTTTGCTTCATTTATATCTGAAAATGCCACTTCATCGCGAAGGGTCACTAACACTTTTTTCTTTTTGTTTGGATCTACGAGTTGTTTTTCTTCGCGTTCCAATACTATTCCTTTGTCTGAAACTTCAACCAAAGTACCATTCATTTTTTCTTTCGACTTGAGCTTCACATCTAAACCGCGACCAATGTTTTTAACATATTGTTGGTGCACACGAAGTGGTTTGTCTAAACCAGCGGAAGAAACGTGTAATTCAAAATCTACTTCTTCGCGGTCTAAATTATGCTCAATATTTCGGGAAACAGACACACAATCTTCAATAGTTACGTTTCCTTCCGTTTTATCTATTTCTAAGCGAATTACAAATGCAGCAGAGATGGTTAACTCTACAATGAAGAGTTTTTCATCGCGTTCAGCGATGCGCTCGAGCGCCAAATCTGTAACTAATTTTTTTGTAATCATGACCTAATAAAAGAGGGGACTTTCGTCCCCTCATTTGTTATTTATACATAAATGATGCTGCAAAAATACGTAAATTATTCTGATTTGCAAATTTTTAGCAACAAATTAGTTCTATTGAACAATTATCGAAAAGCCTTGCGGACCTTCGTTGGTGTCAAATTTTAAGAAATAAATTCCTGTATCGAGAATCGTTTTACTTTTGAGCAACAATTCCATTTCGTTTTTCTCTTGAATTGTTAACTCCACTTGCCTTCCTACGTTATCAAATAATTTTACATTTTGTATGTTCGACAACTTTAAACTTAAAGGCACGTAAATAGCAACACTAAATAGTCCCAAAGCTGGGTTTGGATAAACGGAGTAAACTTTTGTTTCTAAAAGAATAGTTGAATTTGTATCGATTATTCTAGCAATAGAATCTTTAAATGAGTTGTCTTCCGTTTCTTCTATTTCAATAGATTGAATAATACAAGCTACACAATTGTATGTGTTTGGCATCAACAGGGTTTCATCTTGAATTATAACACCCGTTCCGGCTGGAGTAACAACAATTTGCTGGCCAGAATATAAATTATTCACAACCCCTGGCTCAAAAACAACATTTGGACCGATGTAAATATTTCCCTGTATATTCACATCCCACGAATTCCAAATTTCTACATTTTCAAGAAATAATTCTCCTTCGCAACAATTCATTGGAGGAAGATAATTCTGATTGTAATTAAAAATGAAAGGACAAGGGAATGTTGCGGGTTTCGGGTAAGGACTCCAGTCAAAGTTTGAAACATATGTTGCTGAAGCTGAGTAATTAATTGGGTTTACTTCTTTTCCTGTAAGATTAAAAGTTGTGGTTGCACAATTGTTTGAAGCTGTTATTTCAAAGTTGTATAAACTTGGTGCAATGTAATTGGAACAATCTGTACAGCCAGTTTCTGAGCCAATTCCAAGGTTTGGTCTTGGATTAGTGATGTCATATACACCTACTAGTGCGCCAGTGAGTGAGGTTATTTCAATGTGTAGATTTGTCACATTATACAAACCGTTAATAATTGTGTTTCCATCTGGTGAGCCAACACTTGTCCAGATGTTAAAAATGGTATAGTTGCGTTTCAATTTAAAGTTTTTATTGTCATAGTCAGAAAAGCCAAAGCACTCGTTTTCAAGAATCGAAATTTGAGCAGAGTAGTCTCCATCTGGCATTGCAACACCAAGGTCATTGTTTCCATCCCATATCCAATCGCTTGGTGGGTAATATAAATCTGCTGTTTTAACTACATCACCTGTGCTTAATTGTCTGATTTTTATAATAATATGTTTAACATTCTGTAATGCCAAAGCTTGAATAGTTTTCATGCTACCTTGCGGATCATTTGAAGTTGGAAGTGGAATGGCTAAAGGATCTGAAATAGTAACTTTTACCAAACGTACGTCTAACAAATCTCTTCTGTAATTGGCGTTTTGACATTGGTTTATTGGTGTTTCACAAGATTCGTAAAGTTTGAGGTTGTCGATGAAAACGCCTGAGATTTTATCTCCTGTAAACCAACCTGCAGCTCCATTGTATTTTGCCAAAACATTGTAATCAACATATAAATGAGTTGAAGCCTTGTTTGCAATAAAATTGTTAGAGTGAACAACCCACGACTCATTACTTACATCAATTTCTAATATTGGTTGCCGTTGATTTCCATTCGCATTACAAATATAGACAACGATTTTTCTATCAACTGCTTTCCAATCACCAGAGAAAGCACCGCCATCACTTTGAGCTGCGATTTCATCAATCAAATTCATTTTAGCCAAACTCATATTAAACGAGTATTCAACATCTTTAACTATAGGTGAAATTAATTGTGTCATTATATAAGGAGTACCACAATGTGGTTCGTTTTTAATGTCTAGTAATGCAACATAGTTCAAGCCGTTTTCAGCATTCATATTGTCAGCAAAATAACTGTTTGGCGGACTTAAATCCCACCCTAACTTAGACCCAACCATTTGCAATTCCATTCGGTTATCATTAGTTCTTGAGTTAAACACACAAGGCGTACCTGCATAATTTTGCACTCCATAATCAGTAACGCTCTCACCTACCGTAGGTAAAAAAAGGTGATTGTTTATCCCGTTTGCACTATTAAATAGATTTGGCATAATTCCCAAACAAACACCAGTTACTTCTCCATTATTAGTTCCATTACTAATGTTTTTGTAATACCAACTATGAAATAATGAATTATCAGCATTCACAAAAGAAAAGTGTGAAGTTGGCATGTATTTAGATTCATTTATTAGATCAAAAACTTCTTGACTATAGTTTTCAAAACTACCGTTACAAATTAAATTAGTTTGAGCTATTGTATTATTCTTTAAGGTAAGTATTACTAAAAATAATATTGTAATTAAAATTTTCATTTTCGATGTTTTAATAATTAAATTCTTATTTGACTTTTGATAAATAATCATAACTCGATAGAGAGTTGAACAAAAAAATAAGTTACATTGTCCAATAAAAAATCAGTTCCATTATAAAAACCTGACTGTGTGCGTTGTTGCCCAATAATAAATGCACTATTTGAACCTATTCCTAATTTCAATTTTTTGTATTTTGCTCCAAAACTTATGTTCGGCACCAAACAAGCACCAAAACCAGTATTTATTGTTTGTAGACTAAAATCTGATGACTTATAATTGAATAAACCACCACCTAGTCCAAAACTAGTGAAAAACCATTTTTTAGTTAAAGTATAATTTTTGGATAAAACTAGTTTGGCGAAGAAAAAATGATATCCATACGAATAATTAAAATCATCATAATGCATATCTAATAAAATAGAATTAGAAAAATTTTTTCGTTTTGCATCTTTAGTTACTCCCAGTCCGAAATAAGTAAAATTCGCATTTCCTTTCTTTAAGTATAATCCTTGTAGATCAATAGTACTTTTACGCTCTTCTTGGGAATATATAGATAGTCCAAAAATTAGAAAAATAAGTGTGAGTGCTTTTCTCATTTTATTGAATAATTTGCTCTAATCTATTAATATCATTAAATGCATCCTGTTTAAATTCCTCAAAACTTCCATTGCAAATCAAGTTTGTTTGACTTTTGGAATTAAATTTTATTGCGAACAACACAACTATTGTCAATAATAATTTCTTAATCATATATAAATTTATAGATTGTTTTTTTAAGGCTATTTTCATAATGTGATTGTTAGTTTTACAAAAGCATTTAGATAGATATCTCGAATAAATCTTTTATCTATATAATTATTAAATACATCATAAGATTTTCTTTGACCTATTCCAAACAAGCAGTTAGATCCAACTCCAACTTTTAAATTGTTCCATTTTGCACCAATTGAAAAATAAGGTAACACGCCAATTCCATATGCTCGACTATCGTTGTAAATTGAGTAGGAAGCGAAATTAAATTTGAACCCTGAAATACCCAATCCCAATTCGTGATAGTAATGCTTTCTTTCAAATAGATAACTTTTAGAAAAGGAGATTTTCATCATGAATTCATGTGCCCTGATTTGGAATGAATAATCAATATAATTCACATCAAATAATAGGGAATTATAAAAGTTTTTACGCTTTGATTCCCTTGAAATTTCCAAGCCAAAATAAGTATAATACGATTCACCTTTTCCCGCAAATAAACCTTGAGTTGAGAATTGAACTTTTCTTACTTCTTGGGCAATCATTGAACTCATTATTCCTAATATGAAAAATAAAATTATATACTTTTTCATTTTTTCTTGTTTTTAAAATCGTCTGCTTCGAAACTTCCGTTACAAATTAAATTAGTTTGACTAAGGGAAAAGGTAAATAGTAATAAACTAGTTAATGCTAATATTAATTTCATACGTATTATTTAAAAGTTAATTAAAAAACATGGTGCAAGTGAAGGAGTGATTGCAAATTTTTGTTGTGGTAAATTAGTATAATTCATATGATACCCATATCCTATTGAACTATTAACTCCAAAACCAATATTTAGTTTTTTTAAGTGGAAATAAATTGAGTTTAAATTCAATAATGAAACACCAATGTTTCTAAAATTTACCTCCTCAATTGAAAGTTGAAAATAATGTGGCCCTATGCCAACAGTTGAACTAAAAGTCATTTTTTTAGTGCTTTTTCTAAAGCCTTTATTAACTGAAATAATAGTTAGGTTTTTAACACCAACATTAAAATCTAACGAATTTGAAAACAAAGTTAAACTGCAAAATTGATTTTTCTTTTCTGAGAAATGATAGGATGCATTTGTATTGATAGCCAAAAGATACTTCAATTTATAAACTGAAAATCCAAGTTCAAATTTTCTGTTATTGATAGCAGAATCATTTTGAGAATGAATATTGGTTAATTGTAACATTAATCCAATAATTATTAAATAAGCTTTAATCATATACCGTTTTCTTGGTTAAATTCCTCAAAACTCCCATTACAAATCAAGTTTGTTTGAGCACTTGAATCAAAGAAGATTGCTAAAAAAGCTAAAAGAATAAATTGTATTTTTTTCATGTTTCTATATTTAGATAAAATATTAATTTTTTTTAAAGTTCCATTGAAAGTTTCATGTAAACATTCAGATATATATCAGATACTATTTTCTTGTAAATTTCATCCGTGAAGTCATATTGTTTTCTTCTATGACCAATGCCAAACATACAATTAGACCCTATGCCAATTTTCACTTTTTTTATCTTAGTACCTATTGAAAAACTTGGTAACAGTCCAACTCCGTAAACTTTACTAACATTGTACCATGTATAATTTGAAAAATTAAATTTAAAAGCGGAAACACCCAAACCGAATTCATGATAATACCATTTTCTTTCATAAAGAAAATTTTTAGATGCAGATACTTTGATCATTAATTCATGTGACTGACTTTGAAATGAATAATCAATATAATTCAAATCAAATAATAGTGAATTGTAAAAGTTTTTACGTTTAGATTCTTTAGAAACTTCTAATCCAAAATAAGTATAATGTGTTTGCCCTTTAACAGCAAATAAACCTTGAGTAGAAAATTGAACTTTTCTTACTTCTTGGGCAATCATTGAACTCATTATTCCTAATATGAAAAATAGAATTATATACTTTTTCATTTTTTCTTGTTTTTAAAATCGTCTGTTTCGAAGCTTCCATTGCAAATCAAATTTGTTTGAGCAACAGTATTGAAATTTATCATTAAAAAGACAAATTTTATTAAATAACTAATTGATAAATATGCATTTAAATTCATTTTGAAATTTGTAGGGAACCAAATGTTGCTATTTACATCTTCACCTAGATTGTTTGTATATCTCATCCAACCATAATTAAAAGTATAATTCGAAGTCAGCCTAACTTTATATCTTTTTATATGAAAGCCAACTTGTATTCTTGGGTTGGCACATAATCCTAATTCATATTGAAACCCACCAAAACCTCTAAAATCAGAGTAATAAGCACCAAAATTTATTGACGGTTTAAAGTAAAAACTTTTATATCTTAAATTAAAAGCCTTGCCTACAGTAAAATGATCTACATTAATAAGCACATTAAATTCTTTAAATGCGTTGATTTTCGAAACGAAAAGCGCAATTTCATTTGAAAATTTTGATGAATCTCTACTGCTTGAAATATTTAAACCATAGTCGAAATGATGACCCAAAATTTTGAAATATAAAAATGAGCCCGTAATCTCTAAATGTTTAGTTGTATCAATTTGAGAAAAGATGTTGTTCCAAATTAAGAAAAACAAAACAAAGAATGAGTGCTTCATAATTAAACTTAATTAATGATTAACTGTTTTTTCCAATACTTCAATACGTTTATTTTGCTCTAAAATATACAAAGTCAATTCTTCCACCTTTTGCAACAAAACTTTGTTCATTTCTGAAAGATCAATTCCATCTGCTTCGGCTTCAGTTGCTGTTGGCACATTTGGTAGGTGTTTGTTCTCATTTATATAGGCTTCCAATTGGTTTAATGTTAAGCGCTTGTAAGAAGGGTCAAATACATAATCTGGCCAATTGTATACGTCCACTTTCACGGTACGTGTTTGTAGAACACCGTTCGCATTTAACTGAAAAATCTTCTGCGTTCCATTGTGAATAACCATTTTTCCATCAGCAGTAAATAAAAATGGAGTAGTGTTTGTTGTTGTATTGTAAACTTTCATTATTTCAGTTGATGGAGTGGTTACATTACAGAAAATCAATTTATTGAAATTGTTGTTGTTACCGTTTAATTCTAAAGCCGCTGAAAAAGTAGATCCAGTATTAATTACAACTCTAGAAAAAGAACTAGGCGCACTATTAACACCTAATCCCTGCCCAATTTGCGATGTGCCTGAAGTAAATTGACTTCCAATTACGGATAATTTATGCGTAGGTGCATTTGTTCCAAGACCAACGTTTGTTCCGGGGCATTCTACAAAAATCTTATTGTAACCATAATCCCAATATGGTGTTGCCGAATTGTTTCCTGATGCATCAGAATTACAATTTTTAGGTGGTAAAAACAATTGTGAGCCCGTATTTGCTGGTAGTTCAATTGACTTGACAACGCCTTGCGCATCAATTCCAAGTACTTTGAACCCTGTGTAATTTCCAGTGGCATCTGGTGTGTTGGTCAATTTAATGGTATTATACGTGTTTAGTGGTCCGAAAATTTCAGATGTTCCATCCACTCTTAAATCTTTTGTTAAAATTGCATCTTCTTGCAAGCGCGAAACTCCTTGAACAGTGAAGGTTGATTCAAATACTGCAGAATCTCCAACCGTCAATGTAGAATCTACACTTACATTTCCGCGCACATCTAATTGAGTTGTGGGGGATGTTGTTCCAATTCCAATGTTTCCATTTGTAGGCAAGGTGTTATTTTGTGAAATTCCAAAGAAAGTAGAAGTTATTACCGTCGAAAAAGTCAAGATTTGACTAAATTTTAAGTGATTTTTGATTTTTGATTTTTGATTTTTGATTTTTGATTTTTCATACTTAAAAAAGATTTAGTTTCAACAAAAATAGCATTATTTTCGAGTGAGCCAAATTTTAAAACCTGAGTTCGATTCTAAATTCATCTCAGAATTTATTTTAAAATAGTAGATCTGAGACTCGTCTTATGAGGAATAGCTAGCTATTTCGAAGAAAATAGACGAGTGAGATACTGTTTTAAAAGAAATAGTTTTTACAAATCCACACTTCTTTCGCCTATAAAAAGCATCTTTTTCGTTAAACCCATTCGAATTGGCTCGCCAATC
>JANNWW010000046.1:0-12988 GCA_031409255.1 Crocinitomicaceae bacterium | reverse complement strand
CAGCCATAAAAGCTTATAAAACAATCTTTTTACCTTTCCAACTCGCCATTGCGAATTAGTTAGGTGCGTTATCGGTCTTCATCTCCAATTTCGCTCCCAAAAGTAAAGTTGCTTTTCGTGTTTCCAAAAAGTTCTCTACGTTCCACTTTTAACAAACAACAGCAACTAAACTTTCGCTTCACTAAATTTCCGTCTTCGCCCGCGCACGATTTCTCGTTTGAAAAAACTATTTTTGTTCGCACACATGGAAATCCAATTAAAAAATTGTAAATCGTGGAATTGGCCGCTCATTAGTTTACTACTACTAGCAGCAGGAATTCGCTTTTGGAACTTTTTTCAAATTCCATATCACCACGACGAGTTAAGCGCTCTTCACCGCACATTTTTTTCTAATTTCAGCGATTTAATAGAAAAAGGTGTTCAAACAACAGATACCCATCCGCCTTTGGTTCAAGTTTGGCTCTATTATTACACCAAGATTTTTGGCTACGAAGAATGGATCGTTAAACTTCCCTTTTTAATTGTTTCGCTTGTTGGTTTGTATTGCATGTATCGTTTAACCAAACGTTGGACAAATAACACTGTAGCGTTAATTATACTAGCAATATTTGCTGTTTCACACTATCACCTGCTACACAGTCAGATGATTCGTATGTATATTCCTGGTTTTTTCTTTACGCTACAATTCATTTATTATTGGTCAGAAATGGTCTTATTTAAGCAAGAAACGAAAAAGAATTTCGTTCTCTTTATTGTTTACGGAATTCTGGGAGCGCTCACGCATCATTTTTGTTTATTGGCACTACTTTTAACAGCACTCATTGGCTTATTTCTTGTTCAAAAGTCGTTCCGTTGGAAATACATTGCCTTATGTTTACTAATTCCGCTTCTCTACCTTCCTAATATTGGTGTGTTTTTAACTCAACTCAAAATGGGCGGAATTGGCGGTTCAGATGGTTGGTTGGCAGAACCGACACCAATTTTCCTTTGGAATTACATTCAATACTTGTTCAATTTCTCTTTCGTTTTAATTGGCATTGTTTTAAGTTTTCTTTTCATTAGCCGATTCTTTAAAACAGATTCAGAAGCACCAAAAGAGAAACTAAGAGTTGCTGGTATTTCTACCTTCCTATTCTTGAGTAGTTTTTTTATTGGCTATTTTTATTCGGTCTACAAAAACCCCGTTTTACAATATTCTGTTCTACTTTTTGTTTCACCATTTCTATTCATTGGAATTCTTTCTATAATTCAAAATCAAAAGCACGTATTTAATTGGATTGCCATTGCTTTAATTTCAATAAGCGGAACGTATTCTTTAGTTCAAAAAACGAACTATTTCAACTTGTTTTTCACTTCTGGCTTCTCTCAATCAATTACAGATTGCGATTTAGCAAAAAAAGAAAACAAAAACACCTTTTGTATCATTGGTTTAGATTATTCAAAAACACTGTTCTACAAACGCACGAATAAACTTAACATTTCGAACGAATATTACTTTTTAAAAGCGGGCAATTTGGTTTCGCCGCTAGAATTTGAGCACTTAATTCGTTCGGTTTCAAAAAAACACCAGCGTATTCATTTTTCATCCGCTGCTTCAATCCCAAAAAACTATCGAGGAATCATTCAATGTTATTTCCCAAAACTGATTTCTCAGAAAAACTACTATTTATTTACGTCAACTACTTTTGAAAAAGGCCAAACCGATTCAAAACTTATTACAACAATTTTTCATTCAAATAAATGGCAAAATCTGCTCAATACAAGGCGCATTAAAAAGGGAATTGTTGTTTCTGAAGGAATAGAATGGGGACCGAGTTTTGAAGTTAATTTAAGCACTTACCAACACAAAATACAAGATGAAATTCAGGTAAATGGCAAATTTAAACTAAGCAATTTTTCACAAGATTTGGCACTTGTTGGCTCAATTATGAAAGCTGACAGTCTAATTTTCTACACCTGCGAGGAACTAAAAAACAGAGTCGTTAACCAAGAAGATTCGAGTGTTTGCTTTTCCGTTTTTGTTCCGTTAAATTTACTTCACTCAAAAGAAAAAATGGTTTTTAATACGTATTTATGGAATCGTTCAAAACAAAAAGTTTTGATTGAACAGTTTGAAGTTCGGAAAGTAAAGGGAAATCCGGTTATTTATGGATTAATGGAACCGAAGATAAATTAGGAATTAAAAAACTAATTTTAAGTATTACTTAAAATTTGATTTAAAGGAAAGAATCTTTTAGAATTCTTAATTCGTCTACCAATCTCCACCAGCTCCGCCGCCGCCGAAGCCACCGCCACCGAAACCGCCAAAGCCACCTCCGCCTGAAGAACCTCCTCCACCTCCACCGAAACCGCTGCCTAAACCTGCGCCAAACCACATTCCGCCTGGACTCCAGTTTCCTGCTCCTCTTCCGCTAATGTATCTTCCGCCACCGCCTCTGCTGTTCATGATTAGAACAACAATGACAACAACAATAATTAAAATAATTTTTATGAGTCCGGCTTTACTTTTTGGACGACTATTTTTGAAACCCTCCCCGTTTAGTGCGCTTTTAATAGACTGTGTTCCAAATTGAAGTGCTTGAAAATATTGTCCGTCTTTTAACAATGGTTTCATAACTTCATCCAGAATGCGCTTGCAAAGAATGTCTGGAAGCGGCCCCTCAGCTCCTCTTCCTGTTGCGATATAAGATTTGCGATCGTTCTTACTTAACAATAAAACCACTCCATTTTCCTCTTTTTCTTCTCCTACACCCCATTTCTCACCAAGCGCAGTAGCGAAGGAATTGGGATCGTAACCGTCTAAATCTGTTAATGTAACAACAGCAATTTGTGTTCCCGTGGAATCAAAATACTTGATTAAATCGCTGTCCAACGCTTTTAATTCAGATGGAGAAAGAAAACCTCCGTAATCAAAAACTAGTTTACCCGGGGTTGGTGAAGATTTTAATATTTCTTTAGCAGATTGAGCAGAAACAAAAACCGTTAAAAAGAGGGAAAAGAAAAATAGCAATTGTTTCATAAGTTTATCTTTTTCCAAAAACGATATCGTCTGAGAGTTCATTGTGATCTATTTCTGAAGAGTAAGGAAATTCCATTGCTAAAATTTCACCTATCTCTTCAACTAATTTAATTAAAGCTACTTTCAATTCGTTTTTTCGAGCTAGAACTAGTGCTTCGTTTATTTTAGTTTCCCAAAACTCATCGCCTAATTTTTGATAAATTCCTTCATCTGCGAAAACCGCTAATTGACGAGAACGAGAAGCTATGTAAATTAACACGCCATTGCGTTCTTTTGTTTGGTGCATTTTCAATTTCTCAAAAATAACAGCAGCGCGCGAAACGGGTGTCTTCGATTTATTCTTACCTTCAACATATAGGCGAATTTCGCCACTCGTTCGCTTTTCTGCAGTACGAACTGCTTCAACTAAAGCATTTTGTTCTAAGTCGTTTAAAAATGGTTTTCGAAAGAAGCCAAACATATAAATTAGAATTCGAAATCAGAATCTTTCACATCCATATCTTTCGCACCTTTTTCAGCTTTGAAATTTTTCATTGATGCAAAACCGAAAATTTTCGCCATAAGATTAGAAGGGAATTTTACTACTTTAACATTGTAATCAGTAACCAAAGCGTTCCAATCTCCAATTGCTTTTGAAACACGATTTTCTGTACCTTCAATTTGCGTTTGAAAATCGCGGAAACCACTTGTCGATTTTAAGTCTGGATATGCTTCTACATTAATTTTCAAAATTGTACCTTTTATTGCACTAAGGTTTTTATTAGCCTCAGCCAATGCATCCGGATCGTTAACAGGTAATGTTTCAGGAACACCTGACCGCAAGCGAACAATTTGTTCTAAAGTGCTTTTTTCAAATTTCGCTGATCCTTTAATTGTTGCAATTACATTTTTGTATAATTTCAATCGGCGTTGGTATTGATTTTCAACCTCACCCCATTGACCTGTGATTTTTGTAGTTTTACCGATTAGACCATTGTAAGAAGTTACTGCCCATATTAGAACAATCCCCACAATTGCTAAAATAATAATTGTTGACCTTTTCATAGTTTTGATTTTTTTTGGTTAAAAGTAAGTGAAATGTAAACATAAAATATGTTTTAACAAAATTTAGGTTTTTTGATTGTCCAAAAACAGTGTTAAAGTACTATTCTACTTGGTCTTCCGGAGTTCCAGGGTTTTTGTACAACACACTATAAATAATAGAACCGCTTAAACAAACAACTATTACAACTAGTGAAACCCAAACTGGAAAGTGGTAATATTTTTCGCTTACTCCTACATATTGCAATAAAGGCAACAACATTTTTACACCTATGAATACCAAAACAATCGCTATTCCTTTTGGTAAATAATCGAATTTACTTACTGCGCCGCGCAACAAGAAAAACAAAGACCGCAAACCAAGAACTGCAAAAATGTTTGATGTGTAAATGACCAATTCGTTGATTTCTCCTTTTTCAAATATTCCCATAACGGCAGGAATGCTGTCTAAGGCAAATACAACGTCAGTAGTTCCAACCAAAACGACCACAACAAAAAGAGTAGTGTAGAACTTTTTTCCGTTTTTTATGATGGTAAATTTTGAGCCGTCTTCTTCTGTTGTTAATGGCAAAAAGCGTTTCAAGAACTTATACACTTTATTTTCGTGTGGATCTACTTCTTCGTCGTGATCGCTTCCAAACATTTTAACTCCAGTGTATGCTAGGAACAAGCCAAAGAAATAAAGTATTTCACTAAATTTCTCAACTAAAGTAACTCCGAGTGCAATAAAAACAACTCGTAAAACAATGGCAAATAAAATTCCAATCATTAAAATTCTACCGTAATTGCTTTCTTTTACTGCAAATGCAGAGAATATTAAAATGAACACAAAAATGTTATCGATGCTCAAACTCCACTCCATTAGATAGGCAGACAAGTATTGTACTGCGGTTTTACTTCCATTTTCGAACCAAAGAAAAACAAAAAAGCACAAGGCAAGCGCAACCCAAAAGAGAGTTTGCTTCAAGGCAGCTTTCATGGAAATAGTCTGTCCTTTTTTACTCAACAAGCCTAAATCGAAAAGTAAAGCAATAACCAATACGATTCCAAAGACTAAATATGTAATTTGTTGTGGGTTCATTTTTGATAATAAAGTACAAAAGTAAGTAAAAGCTGACGAAATAAAACCTGACTAGTGAACTAATCGACAACTTTTTAAAGAATTGTTTTTCAATTGTTAAAAAACCTAAAATAGGAAAAATGATGCTACATTTAAGCTGTTGTTAGCTTCAAAAGCGAACAAATTATTTAATTAATTTAGTGTTTAAAATTAACAACTACAAATTAAACCAAGATTAATAAACAAAAAAAGACCCACTAAAAATGTGAGTCTTAACTTTTTAAATGCTTCCTAAAGAAATTAAAACACTTCCGAATCAGCAAAGTGAAATTTCGCTTCAATAGCTGCGTTTTCATCTGAATCTGAACCATGTACAGCATTTCTACCTTTCGATTCTGCATAATATTTGCGAATTGTTCCTTCAGCTGCTTCTGCAGGATCTGTTGCACCAATTAATGCACGGAAATCAGCAACTGCATTATCTTTTTCTAAAACTGCAGCAATGATTGGTCCTGAAGTCATGTATTCAACCAATTCTCCGTAAAACGGACGTTCTGAGTGAACTTCATAAAACTCTTTCGCTTGCGCCTCTGTTAATTGCGTATATTTCATCGCTTTGATGCTGAATCCTGCACCGATAATCATATCGATGATTTTACCCATGTGATTGTTTTCAATCGCATCTGGTTTCAACATAGTAAATGTTCTGTTTCCTGACATGTAACTCTATTTTTATTCAATTTGGGTGCAAAAATACGAAGTTTTTAACAGTAAAAAACATTTAACTTAAAGTAATTTTAGCTTTGGTTTTAAGAGTATGGAAATAAATTTAGATAAGTCTAAAAATATTTTTAATTTTGACTTAAAATTCAACGATGTATTCACAAAGTGAGGAAAATTATATCAAAGCAATTTATTCGCTTAGCGATCATGGACATGAATCTGTTTCCACCAATCTTTTAGCCGAAAAAATTCAAACAAAAGCTTCTTCCGTTACAGATATGTTGAAGAAATTAAGCGATAAAAAAATTCTTACTTACACTAAATATCAGGGCTGTTCGCTTACCTCTGAGGGACGAAAAGTGGCGTTATCAATTATCAGAAAACACCGACTTTGGGAAACATTTTTAGTTGAAAAACTAAAATTTGGCTGGGAAGAAGTGCACGAGATTGCAGAACAATTAGAACACATTCAATCTCCTCAATTAACCAATCATCTGGACGAATTCTTAGGTTTTCCAAATTTTGATCCGCACGGCGACCCAATTCCGAACGCCAAAGGAGAATTTGGTTCGAGCCAAAATCGGATTCATTTATCGGATTGTACAACTGGCACAAAAGGAATTGTGATGGGTGTGGAAGACGGAAAAAGTGATTTTCTGCAGTATTTAAGTCAAATAAAACTAAAAATTGGAAGTGAAATAGAAGTGACAAACATTCTTCTTTTCGACCAATCTTTTGAATTGTTACTTGACGGAAAGTCAATTCAATTCTCTCAAATTGTAGCGAAAAAAATAGCCATTCAACTAGATTCAAAAGCATGAAACTAGTTTTAAACCTACTTTTCTTTTTTTTCCTTCTCGGTTGTAAAATGGAAAAACAATTCGTTCACAAAAAAACGATTGTTTGTTCAACTTCAATTATTAGAGATTGTGTGCAAGAAATTGTTGGCCCAGAATTTAAAGTTATTTCACTTATGGGCCCAAACATAGATCCACATTCATACAAACCCCGCCCGAGCGATATAGAAAAATTGATTACTGCAGAAATGATTGTTTACAATGGATTTCATTTAGAAGGAAAAATGCCAGCTGTATTTGAAAAATTAAAGTCAAATCACGAAGTAATAGCTGTTTCAGATTTTTACGATAAAAAAATCGCCATCAACGCTGATGCGCACAGCAAAGATCCGCATATTTGGTTTCACGTTAGCGCCTGGACGGATGCGCTGGAAGAAGTAAAAAATAAGCTACGTGAAAACTATCCAAAAAATAGAGCAGAATTTGATGAAAACTTTCGGAATTGGAAGAAAAAATGCACCGATTTAGAACGCTTTTGGAAAAAAAAAATTACGCAAATTCCAACCAATCAACGCGTATTGATTACTTCACATGATGCATTCCACTATTTTGGAAAAGCATTTAATATAAAAGTTCGCGCGTTGCAAGGTGTTTCAACGGTTCAAGAAGCAAATCCGAGAGATCTAATTAAATTGATCGACTTTGTGGTTAAAAATAAAATCAAATCAATTTTTATTGAAAGTTCTGTAAATCCGAAAACAATAGAACGCGTTTTAGCGGGCGCAAAAGCAAAAGGTGCTACAATTAAAATTGGGGGAATGCTTTATTCAGACGCTCTTGGGGCAGAAAATAGCGGAGCAAACACTTATTTAAAAATGATTCAACACAATACAAGTCAAATTTATTACGGTTTAAAATGAAAACGGCAATTCAAATAGAAAATTTAAGCGTTTCATACGGAAACAATTTAGCATTAAACATGGTAAGTGTTGAATTGATTACCGGCGAATTAATCGGAATAATTGGTCCGAATGGATCAGGAAAATCAACATTACTTAAAGCTATGCTTGAATTATTGCCCTATTCTGGTGCAATTCAGTTTTCAGGAAAATCATTCAAGGAAATGCGAAATAAAATTGCTTACGTTCCGCAAAGAGAAACCGTAGATTGGGATTTTCCTATTTCCGTTTTTGATGTGGTAGCGATGGGAACGCTTCAACCAAAAAAATGGTGGCAAAAACTTTCAAAAGAAGACAAAAAAAACACAATAAAAGCTTTAGAAGAAGTAGGTTTAACTGGATTTGAGAACCGCAGAATTGGAAATTTATCAGGCGGTCAGCAACAACGTGTGTTTATTGCACGAGCCTTGGTTCAAAATCCGGATTTCTATCTTTTAGACGAACCATTTGTTGGAATAGATATTCAATCTCAAACAAGTATTATAGAATTATTAAAGCGATTAAAAACCGAAGGGAAAACTATTTTAATGGTGCACCACGATTTATCTGATGCAGCAAAACATTTCGATTCAACAATTTTACTCAACAACGAATTGGTTGCCTTCGGGAAGACAGCAGCTGTTTTAAAACGCGAAATTCTTGAAAAAGTATATCCTAATTTATTTATTGTTTAAGAAATGGAATCTATTTATCTATTGCTTATTATTGCCTCATTGGTTATCGGAATTTCTAGTTCATTGATTGGAAGTTTTGTTGTTTTACAAAAAAAATCCCTACTCGGAGATGTTGTGTCACACGCAATTCTTCCTGGAATTTTACTGGCTTTTTTACTTTCTTCTAGTCGACACCAGTGGTCTGTTTTTACCGGTGCATTAATTGCAGGCTGGCTGGCAATTGCGCATTTTGAAACCATTTTAAAACAAACAAAACTAAAATCTGACGCCGCACTTGCAATTGTTTTATCGACCTATTTTTCTCTTGGTTTAGTAATTTACAGCATTATGCAAAGTTCAAATTCAATAAATTCAGCCGGACTTTCAACCTTTATTTATGGTCAATTAATTGGCGTAAACTCAACTGATTTAATCACTTTTTCAATTTTACTCATTCTGTTATTTGTTTTCTTTTTCTTCCGTTACAGATTTGTTGTTGCAAATGCCTTTCAAGAAGAATACATGAAAGTAAAAGGATTTAAAACAAATAGACATCAACTTATTTTCGACTCGCTTTTGGTACTCATTATTGCAATGGGTGTTCAGGCGGTTGGAGTAATTTTAATGTCGGCTCTGTTAATTGTTCCTTTTGTTTCTGCTCGTTTTTTCGGTTTCAACATAAAAAAAACACTCTTAATTGCGGTTTTGATTTCTGTAATTTCGACCACTTTTGGCTGTCTTATTTCGTTTAATTTAGATCAAATGCCAACTGGACCTTGGATAATCATTTTTCTAAGCTTAAGTTTCTTTGTTTCTTTCTTGCTAAAATCAGTTCTAAAAAAATGACTTATTTACTCATATTAAACGTATTATGTGTTGCAATTCCGGCAGCACTTCTTGGCGTTTTATTAATGAATCGCAAAGCAATAATGGTAGCCGATGCAATTTCACATTCAGTTCTCCCAGGAATTGTAGTGGCTTACCTACTCTCTCCAACAAAAAATAACTTTTCATTATTCATTGGAGCAATCGTTTGTGGAATTATGACCACTCTTTTGATCGATTTTTTTAACAAACGTCTGCGCCTAGCTTTCGATGTATCAATTGGAATTTTATTCCCTGCATTATTTGCAATCGGTTTAATTTTACTCTCAAAGTTTGGCGGTTTAAATTCAGATATTGACCAAGAATGTGTTTTATTTGGCGACCTAGAAACAACCGTTCTTGAATTGATTACACTTAACGAACGCGTAATTGGAACCGCTTTTTTCTTCAGATTACTTTCGTTGCTAATTGTTGTACTTCTTTTAATTGGAATCGGATTCAGATCTTGGCAAGCGTGGCTATTTAATGCTGATTTCACACTCATCAAGGGATTTAAAGTAAACAGCATGCAATTACTACTTATGCTGCTTTTGAGTGTGTTTTCGGTTTTAAGTTTTGAAGGAGTTGGCGTTGTTATGGTTCTTGGTTTATTGGTTCTACCAGCTGCTTCAGCATATCTATTTTCAAAAAGTCTGAAAGAGAATTTTATCTTTGCTGTATGCTTAGGAATACTATCTTCTATTCTTGGCGTGTTGCTCGGTGTAATGCTTGATATATCCGTAGCTCCCTGCGTTACACTAGTAAATGCAGTAGTTTTCAATCTGCTTTTGGTTGTAAAATATTTAAGAAAACGTATTCAGCCAGCAATTCAAAAAACTTAAGATTTCAATTGTATTCTTAATTAGAAATTAAAAAAAAGTTAATTTATTTGACAAATCAATAAATACGTTTAAATTTGTATCACAGAAACACAAGATGTTTTTGGGTTTTATAGTTTTAGCATGGTTTAGCGGAAAAAGGAGTAAAATACAAGTGATTTTACTCCTTTTTCTGTTACTGACGTTTCCATTTAAGTTTTTTTTTGTTTCTTTGATAAAATTCTACAAAAATGAAACATTTTTTATCCTTAATTACTGCACTAATTTTCTCCGGATTTTCTTTTTCTCAAACACAAAACATTGCATTTACTGCGGTTGGAAAAGGTGCTGCAACAACTTTTTTAACAGATTACCATTGCTTAGGAATTAATTCATCTATGCTTGGTTTAGGGACTGGTTTTGATGGAAAACGTTTCACAATGGGAAGTTCTGAATTTGGCTTTGGTATTTATTCCGATTCACTAACGGTAGATAAATTACGAAACTTATCGAAAGCAGTTCGCTCTTCTGTTACAAATAAATCTGTTGATTCATTAGATTACAAACGTCAAATTGAAGCAACAGCACAGTATGCGAAGGCAGGAATTAGCATGTTTGCAGAATACAATTGGATGGGCTTTGCTTTTCAAGGGAAAAAATTTGGAGGAATTGCTTTTAATATTCGCGAAAACTACCAGTGGTATTCAAAGTTCAATGAACAAACAACTGATCTAATTTTTAGAGGTAAATTATCGAGCTTGTTCGACAGTGTTAGAGTAAACATTGGCGGAATTGAAACTACTGTTGCTTACGATCCAAATATGTCGCAAGATTCACTTCAAGCAGTTGTTTCAGGTAAAATTTCTGTGCCAGTTAATCTAGGTCAAATTACAAATGGATCCGAATTAAAAATGGTTTGGAACAGAAGCTACAATATCGGATACGGTCGCAAATTATTCGGGAAAGATTCTGCTTTTGTTGTTTATGGCGGAATTGGAGCGCGAATTATTTCTTCGATGGCCATGTTTAACATGATCTCTGAAAACAATGAATTAACCATGTTTACGTCACTAACTCCAGCTTTAAACGTAAATTTTGATCCAACAATTTCTGGCACAAACCCACTCACATCTGGAGGAGGAATTATTCCGCCCTCTGTTGGTCAAGGTTACGGGTTTGACTTGTCAACCACAATTGAAATTGGTAAGTTTTTACGCCTTTCTGCTGCGGTGAACAACATTGGTCAAATTAACTATAAACGAAATGTGTATACTGCAAAAGACACCTTGTTTGGCGACTTCTCTTTGAATGGTTTAGGAACCGAAGACATCACTAAAACAGTGAACCAACTCTTAAGTCAAGATGGTATTTTAAATTTAGTTGGTCAAGAAAAATATGTTCTTGCAAACCCAGCAGATTTCAGATTGGGC
This sequence comes from Crocinitomicaceae bacterium, assembly GCA_031409255.1. Lineage (GTDB taxonomy): Bacteria > Bacteroidota > Bacteroidia > Flavobacteriales_D > Crocinitomicaceae > Fluviicola. The sequence goes on along the minus strand of JANNWW010000046.1, from coordinate 1,624 downwards.
GCAAGTATAAAATTAAAAGAAATTGCACATTTTGGAATTGACATTGTGGCTCCATTTTTTAAAGAAAATCCGGGCTCGCTTCAAAACGCTGTAATTGCAATTGGCGGAGAAGTTAGACCAGCAAAGTGGTTGGCATTAAATGTCGGTTATTTTGGAGGCGGAATTTATAGAAACAATATTCCTTGTGGAATTACTTTCATTCTTAAAAATGGGGCATACGAATGTGGAATCTCTTCGCGAGATGCGCTTACTTTCTTTACAAAAAATTCGAATAGTATTTCTGGAGCTTTAGGTTTCGCAAGATTCAGATTTTGATTAAATAAAATTATAAATCAAAATAATTAAAATAACATTTTAAGTAACTGGAAATGAAACATTTTAATAAAATTCTAACTCTAGTTTTGGTTTTTTTAACCATTTCAAATTATTTTAGCCAATCTTGTGGCTCAGTTCAAACGTTAACTACACCTCAACAAATTCAGATTAATTCACTTTCTATTCAGCTTGATACTGCGTTACTTCAAGAAGATTATTCTGATATAGATAGCTTAAGCAATTTAATTAAAATAGCTTTTAGCAGTGAAGGTGGAAAACCAGATGCAGTTGAAACTTATTATAATTTAGTTGGAACAACAAACTGGCAAAATTTAAACAATGCAATTTTATTGTCAAGACAACTTATTTCAACAGACAGTTTAGTTTATGTTGACCTTTGGAAATTAGGTAAAGGATTGGCTCCCCCATTGTATCAACCACATTCATTTTTTTTAAGAGCGTCTGCAGAAGTGGCAGTTGGTCTTTTAAAAATCGCTGACAAAGAAACTGATATTACACGAAAAACATTATACCAATATTGGGCGAACAGAACTTTAGATAGCTTAGCAACTATGCAATTACCGAGTGGAGCATTTCCATTTCCCGATTTAAGACCTTACGGAGACCCAGTCTTTTCTCCAATAATTCAAAACTATTTGAATAGTTTGGGCCCAGATAGTTCGCTGGTTTTAGTTAACGGCTGGATTATTGACGACCGTAATTCAGGCGAATTTAAATTTGATGCAGGTGTAATTGGAAATGCGTATTATGAAGCTTACAATTACACTGGAAACTTACAATATAAAAACATCGCAATATCAGTTGCGAATTACATGATGCCACTTAAAATGAATGTGAATTATAATTACAACACATTCGTTTCTTTAGCCTTAACACGAGGATTTCAACTCACCAACGATACCAGTTTTTTAAATAGAGCAATCCTAAATTTACGCTACGGATTATTGCCTGGACAACTCGCAAATGGAAGATGGGTTGATGGTCACAACGCCAATTCTCGTTACCACAACCTGATTATTTACAACATAATACCAACTATTAATCTTATTCCTGAAAACAATAGCTTTAAAGCAGAATTGGATACGATGACTGTTCGGGCAATACAAAATTTAATTAATTACTCAAACAACTGTGGTTCAGCAACTGGTTTTCGTTGGTTAATTTCTGCATATATGCTTGATAGCACCTTGTATTCCATTGCGACAAGAAATCAAATCAAAAGTTTAATAGGCAGACATATCAACCAATCAGCTATCAATGGAAAATATTTAGATGTTCAATCTATGGG
>JANNWW010000045.1:0-1800 GCA_031409255.1 Crocinitomicaceae bacterium | reverse complement strand
ATTGATGTATTCTGCTGCTTTAGCAACACCTTTTGCTGGAGCTATTTTTTACAAAGGTGGAAAGAAAATTTTGAACTTATATGTAAAGAAGAATTCAGCAAACATGTATGACTTAGCTGTAAAAGAGGCTTTTGAAGACATGGCAGGTTGGTATAAAGTTTCTAATGAAGTACCAGTAAGTGATGCGAATGTTGCTTTAGCAAAAACGCAACTTAACTCTAGTTCCAAACTAAATGAATTTTCTCAAACTGAAAGAAAAGTTTTGCATGAGGTTGCTCTTAATAACGCGGGGAGTGCGTTTACACATGTTCCTACATCAGGGGCTTTAATTACTAATAATGCAAAACAAGGAACTTTTTTAATAGGTAGTTATCCAACTGATTTACAACAAATTTTAGGAGAACTTAATTATCCGAAGATTCAAAATGTAGATTTCGTATTTCCAGTTCCTTCAGGTCAAAAATTTAATCTTTTAAATATTTCTGATGCTCAGTATAATTATTGGGCTGCAAATGGTGGATTTTTCACAAAAGTTAATGGACCTTGGATTGATGCAGCAGTTCTTCAAAATGCAGACGTGGTAGTAGTTTCAAATTTTAATCAATTGTATAATTCGCCAGGTGTTTTATCTGGATTTGGTAAAGAAATTCATCGTTTAGAATGGAAGCATGGCTATAGATTTGACCCAACAACTAAAATGATGGTTCCTCCAAGTAAAGCATCTGGGTTACCTGCTAAAACATTACAAAGCGAATACACTCATTAATTTATTTAAAAATGAAAATAGAAATAAATAAAAAATACTTATCAAGCATGGTTGCTAATACTGAGTTACATGCGGGCGGTATATTTTTTTGTATAATTTATAAAAATTGTTTACAGTTTTTTGAAAATGGAAAAGTTGAACTAACAAAAAAAATTATTGATGCTTTTAGACCGATGGATGATAACGATGTAAAGCATTTGGAAAACTACAAGCTTATAGGAAAGTATTCAATAAATGACCGAGGATATTTAGTTTGTGAATTTGATAATTTATTTTGGACATTTACTGGGTTACCGACTGAAAAGGATACTTCGATTATTCCTTTCAATATTTATGATAGTCGCTTGTCTAATAAATGGAGTGAAGTTTACAAGTTGGAAGAAGAAATAGCTTAATGTAAATTCAAGGTGTCTGGAAAACTTCTGATAGTTATTTTGAAGGAGAATCATTAAATCTTACAATCTTTAAACAAAAAATTTCAGAAGGTTTGAGTCCTATACAAGCAGTTTTTGAAACTCCAACTGGAAAGATATTAAAGGATAATGGATTTCATGGAACTCCAGTAATTCTCATGAACACTCAAGAGGAAGTTCAAATAATTTTTAATAAACCATAATATGACAAAAAATTATATTATCAACAAAGAAACAGAAGAAATTATTGAGGTTTACAGAGATGGTTCGCTAAGAGAGAATTTTTTGAATAAAATCCCGAATTGTTACTTTAGGGAAAATCTCTGTAGGTAGTGTCGTCAAATAGTGGATATTTCAATTTTCACCTCGAAAGCCATTGATTTTTCTACGTTTTATACAATCGAATTTAAGAATTTCAGCTAGGGTATTCTTCCAATAACTAATTTTCAAGTGTTTAAACGAACTCTAAATCCATAATTGCGTACTATCCCGAATCGTTCCTTTCGGGACAAGCTGTGTATCAAATTAGTGGATGTTGAAAAATTGTCGAAAATGTGGTTCTGAAAAAGTAGTGAAGAATGGATTGCAATTGAATGGAAATCAAAGATGGATTTGTAAGAA
>JANNWW010000044.1:0-9879 GCA_031409255.1 Crocinitomicaceae bacterium | reverse complement strand
TAATCGCTGGGGTTCAGAAGTGTTTCACATGAAAAACTACGACAATTCATGGAATGGAAAATCTAAAAAAGGTTTTGGAAAAAGTGAAGAACTTCCAACGGGCACATATTATTATGTATTTGAAGTGGAAGATTTGGAGGTTTTCAAGGGGTTTGTATGGTTGGAGAGGTGAGTTTGAATCATATTGATTTACAAAAACTAATCTCAATTTTATGACAATGAAAATCTTTATTTTCATAGGTTTAATTGTCTTACCAAAATTGATTTTTGGTCAATTAACTTTCTTTCAAGATATTTGGAATGGTGGGGTTTGTTTTTCTGGTTTTTCAACTGGTATTTCTTTTTCTGGAATTCAGTCAGGAAGTTTTGAAACTTTTGTTGAACCTAGTTCTACTATTAAAAAAGTTTTTCTTATTTATAACACTCATAATTTACCAGATAATTCAATCTACATAGAATTAGATTCTGAAGCAATTGAGTTGCCATCGGAAACCATGATAGCTGATGATTATTTAGAAACTCAATTTACAAATTTATATTCTGTTAAACACAACATATTAGATATTTCAAATATCTATCAAAATATTAATATTCATACAATTACAATTCCAGATCAAACTTTTTTAAATTGTGATTATCAACCCAATTGTTTTTATGGTAATTTCACTTTAGTCATTTTATACGAGAATATTTCACTCCCAAAATTAGGTTTTACGCTTTTCATAAATAATCAACACTTAAATCAACAAGTTACAGCTTACCCTTTAGAATTTAATCCTATAAACATAAATAAAGATATTGGGCTTTCACTTAATACAGAAATTATTGCTGGATTTTTAAGTGATAACTCTTCAGTTTTTGTAAATGGAATTAATATTGGTTCAATTGGTGGGTCAGATTTAACAAATGGAATCAATTTAAATGATTTTGGAACAAGGGGTCATTTTTATTATCAAAACGATAGTTTATTTGGGCTTGATGATGATACTCCTGATGATATAATGACTAATTCAGACGCACTTGCAAATATTTCCTCATATTTAACTTCTAATATTAATTTAAATTTGATTCTTCAATGGCAAAATCCAAATGTTCATCAAAATGTATATTCAAGTATAAATCTAGCATACTCTACTCCTTGTTCAACTATTAATACTATTGTTTCTAAAGACACAATCATCTGTAAAGTCGAAACCATTCAATTATCAGCTTCAGGAGGAATAAATTACGAATGGCTACCACAAACAGATTTATCGTGTTACTCTTGTGCAAATCCAGTTTTTTCAGGAGATTCTTCTCAATTGTATACAGTTCGTATTTGGGCAAATGATTCGTGTTCGGTCGTTCGTCCAATAATGATCAAAGTGCGCCAACAACCCAAAACTAGTTCTTATTTTCAATCGAATACCTTGTGTGGCGATTCAACAGCATCCATAAATTGGCAAAATGTGGGTTCAAACCAGTATGCTTTTGACAATGGAAGTTTTCAAACATCAGGTATTTTTAATCAAGTAGGTGCAGGAAATCATCTACTTACAGTGAAAGATGAATTTGGTTGCGAATTTGACACAACAATATCAATCAATTCTTATTTAAGTGTTCAATCTGAGTTTTCTGTTTCAGCAACAAATGGAGAGTCACCCTTAACCGTTTTCTTTTCTGAAAACACTCTAAATGCAGATGGTTTTTGGTGGCAAATCAATAACGGCGGGCAACTTTCAAGTTTAACAGAAACAACTTTTACGCAAACAGGAACTTACTTGGTTTCACTTTTCGCTTATGAAAATGATTCCACTTGTGTGGATACAAGCTTTGCTACAATTGTTGTTTCGGGAAACAATACACTTGTTTTCCCTGAAGGAATTTCCGTTAACGATGATGGGAAAAACGATGTTTTTGAAATTATCGGTTTAGAGAATTATCCAAAAAATGAAATCACAATTTTAAATCGTTGGGGTTCAGAAGTGTTTCACATGAAAAACTACGACAATTCATGGAATGGAAAATCTAAAAAAGGTTTTGGAAAAAGTGAAGAACTTCCAACTGGCACTTATTATTATGTTTTTGAGGTGGAAGATTTGGAAGTATTTAAGGGATTTGTATGGTTGGTGAGGTGAATAAAATATAAAAAACGACCGTTGTTTCCAACGATCGCTTCACTTTATGTATAAAATTTCTCTTATATTTTATCAATCAAACTATTAAAAGTTGAACTCGGGCGCATAGCCGCTCTAGCCAAATCGCCATTTGGATGGTAGTAGCCGCCAATGTTTACCGCTTTTCCTTGAGCAGCAATTAATTCTTGCGAAATTGTTGCTTCTTGCGCAGTCATTTCGGTAGCTATTGGAGCAAAATGTGCTTTCAATTCTTGATCGTCGTTTTGAGCAGCTAAAGCTTGTATCCAATACAAAGTCAGGTAGAAATGTGAACCACGGTTATCAATCTGGCCAATTTTACGTGCTGGAGATTTATCGTTTTCTAAGAATTTCTCAGTTGCAGCATCTAAGGCATCTGCCAAAACTTTTGCTTTTTGATTTCCTGTAGTTTGCGCTAAATGTTCGAAGGAAACAGCCAGTGCTAAAAATTCACCTAATGAATCCCAACGCAGGTAACCTTCAGTTAAAAATTGCTCTATGTGTTTTGGTGCAGAACCACCCGCACCCGTTTCGAACAAACCGCCTCCATTCATTAATGGAACAATAGAAAGCATTTTTGCGGATGTACCCACTTCAAGAATTGGGAACAAATCTGTATTGTAATCGCGGAGTACATTTCCAGTAACAGAGATTGTATCCAAACCTTTCACGATTCTTTCTAAAGAAAACGTGCAAGCTGCTGGTGGATTCAGGATGCGAATATCTAAACCATTTGTGTCGTGGTTTTTTAGGTAACGGTTCACCTTTTCGATCAAATTACGATCGTGAGCTCGGTTTTCATCTAACCAAAATACAGCATGTGTTTCGCTCAAGCGCGCACGATTCACGGCCAACTTCACCCAATCTTGAACTGGTAAATCTTTTGTTTGACACATGCGGAAAATATCTCCTGCTTCAACTGTTTGTTCCATTAAAACAGTTCCAGCTGCAGCAATAACTTTTACTGTTCCGGCTTCCAAAACTTGGAATGTTTTATCGTGAGAACCATATTCTTCAGCTGCTTGTGCCATCAAACCAACGTTTGGAACAGAACCCATTGTTACGGGATCTAGCGCTCCATTTTTTCTGCAAAAATCGAACACAGCTGAATATATTCCAGCGTAACAACGATCTGGAATCAACATCTTGGTATCTTGAAGCTGTCCGTTTTTGTCCCACACTTTTCCAGAAGTACGAATTGCAGCAGGAACTGAAGCATCAACAATTACATCACTTGGCACGTGTAGGTTGGAGATTCCTTTTTCAGAATTCACCATAGACCAACCTGCCTGAGAATCAAAACACAATTGAATGTCTGCTTTGATTTCAGCTTCGTTCGGATGCCCAGCAATTTTATCGTATAAATCGCCTAATCCATTGTTTGGCGAAATGTTTAAGTCAGCAAAAATTGCAGTATGCTTTGTAAAAACTTCTTCGAAAAATTCCGAAACACACGCTCCAAATAAAATTGGATCAGAAACTTTCATCATTGTTGCTTTCAAATGCAAAGACAACAAAACATTTTCGTCTTTCCCTTTCTTGATTTCAGAAGCATAAAAAGATTTCAATTTAGCTAAATTCATCACTGAAGTATCGATTATTTCACCGTCCTTCAGACTCACTTTGTCTTTTAAAACAGATATTCCATTTGCAGTATGTAATTCGATTTTCACATCAGTTGCCTTTTCAACTACGACTGATTTTTCAGAGCCGTAAAAATCTCCGTCTTGCATTGAAGCTACGTGTGTTTTCGAATCACTTGTCCACGCTCCCATACTATGCGGATGTTTGCGTGCATAATTTTTTACTGCTTTTGGAGCTCTGCGATCTGAATTTCCTTCGCGCAGAATTGGGTTAACGGCTGAACCTTTTATTTTATCGTATTTTACTTTTGCTGCTTTTGCTTCATCTGTTGTTGGGTTTTCATCAAAATCAGGGATGTTGAAACCTTGACTTTGCAATTCAGCAATTGCATCTTTCAATTGTGGAATAGACGCAGAAATATTGGGTAGTTTGATGATATTTGCTTCTGGAGTTGTTGCCAATTTTCCTAGTTCATTTAAAGAATCTGGAACTTTTTGCTCATCTGTTAAGTATTCTGGAAAAACAGATAAGATTCTTCCTGCCAATGAAATGTCGCGGGCTTCAACTGTAATTCCTGCCGTATTTGCAAATGCATTTACTATTGGAAGAAATGAATACGTTGCTAACATTGGAGCTTCGTCAGTTTTTGTATATAAAATTGTTGCTTTAGAATGAGCCATTTTTATTAAATTTTGAATCAATTTTTGAACTATTACAAATTTAAGATTTCTAACTTGCAAAGCAAATCGAATTTAGAAACTTTCTTGTTGTTTATAGAAATAATATTAATTTTCATTGAATGAATCAAAACAAAGTTTTACTTTTGATGTTATCTATTTTCAAACAATAAGATTAGTAATACTAATATTTATGCAAATTGAACTAAAAGTAAACACACCAAGCAGTACTTTTTTGAAAAATCCACAAGATTCACGTTTAGGGGAAGATATTCTTCTAGAAGGAATCTGTTTGATGAACGAACTTGGTTTCGAACAATTCACTTTTAAAAAATTAGCTATTCAAATTGGCAGTTCTGAAGTGTCCATTTACCGTTATTTTGAAAGTAAACATCAGTTTTTACAGTACTTATTTGCTTGGCATTGGGGTTGGATGGAGCATAAGATTCATTTATCTTGCGCATCATTACCAACTACGACTGATAAATTAAACTGTTCACTACGAATTTGCTTGGGTCAAAACACCACACAAATATTTGAAGTTAAATTTGAAAATGAATTACAGCAAATTATTCAAAATGAAGGTTTGAAAGCAATTTTTATAAAAAACGTAGATGAAGTAAATAAACTGGGAGTATTTGAAAATTACAAAAAATTAATTGACCAACTTGTAAATTGGGTAATCGAAATTTGCCCAAACTATCCGTATCCAAATATGCTCATTACAAACATGATTGAAGGTTCTATGTTGCAAAATTTCTATGCAGAACATCTTCCTCGATTAACGAATTCATTAAACGGTAAAACGCAATCTACTGATTTTTTTATGAGTATTTTTACTTTAACTATTCAAAATTATTCAAATGTCAACAAGTAATAAAACACGATTTGATAGGTTTAGAGAAATTTTAGCTTTAGATAAAGCGGCAATTTCACAGCTCTATTCATTTGCAATTTTGAGTGGTTTTCTTAGTTTGTCTCTACCCCTTGGCATTCAATCAGTAATCAAATACGTACAATCAGGTCAGGTAGTTACTTCGTGGTTGGTTTTAGTAATATTGGTGGTTGCTGGTGTTGTTGTTACAGGAGTTTTACAAATATTAAATTTACGAATTACAGAAACCATTCAACAACGAATTTTTGTTTATTTCACGTTCGATTTTGCGTATCGTTTTCCACGAATTAATCGTTTGTCATTGAAAGGTAAAATTCCTTCTGAATTAATGAATCGCTTTTTTGACATTATGATTGTTCAAAAAGGAACAGCAAAATTACTTCTTGATTTTACGCAATCTTTTCTTCAGATTGGCTTTAGTTTATTGGTGCTTTCTTTTTATCATCCATTTTATATTGGATTTAGTTTGTTGCTAATTTTAATGATTTACTTCATATTCAAACCTATCATGAAAAAAGGTTTGGGAACATCTTATGAAGAAAGTTCGCATAAATACAAAACTGTTTTTTGGCTTCAAGAAATTGCAAGAGCAGATTGGAGTTTTAGATTGACTCCCAAAGGAAACCACCATTTAGAAAAACTAGACAAACACACTGTAGACTATTTAACAAGTAGAACCAATCATTTTTCAGTTCTCCGTTTACAAAATATGTGGATGATTGCTGTAAAGGCAGTAATTGTTTCTGCATTGTTAGGTTTAGGCGGATATTTGGTGATTGAAAGACAGCTCAGTTTAGGTCAGTTTGTAGCTGCTGAAGTTTTAATTCTATTAATTTTAAGTTCGGTTGAAAAACTAACCCAACTTTTAGAAACCTATTATGATGTGTTCACTTCGCTCGAAAAACTAGGTCAAATTCAAGATTTAGAAATGACATATGAAGGCGATATTTCTGAAAAACCAGTCAACGAACCAATTTTTCCAATTGAAATAATTGACACTAGTTTTCCGGAACTTAAAACTTTGTTCTCTTTAGAAGAAGGCTGTCATACATTCATTCACGCAACAAATCAATTAAAAACCGAAACCTTTTTGCGTTTAATTATTGATCCTACTATTTCAGCGACTAAAAAACCAAGATGGAATTACATGGTTCCAAAACCAGACCGTTTGTTTGAAAATTTAGATAAATTTGGCTGGTATTCGAAAGGAGTGCATTTATTCGACGGAACCTTATTCGACAATGTTTCAATGGGTAGAAGCGACGTTAAACCTGAAGATTTTAACAAAGCTCTCACAACTGCTGGACTTTCTTACCTCATCGATAAATATCCGGAAGGAAGAGACGTTTACTTAAGTAAATCGAATAAACTTTTAACGGAAGAAGAACGCGAACTCATTTTGATTTCTAGAGCTTTAGTAGCTTCGCCTGTAGTTCTGATTCTATCTTTCTTTGGCTTAAGTTTATCTCAAAAAGACCAACAAGATTTACTCGATAGAATTAGTAATGCCTATCCGGAAACAACAATTATTTGTGCAAGTAAGGTAATCTCTCACCCACATTGGAATCAATTTGAATTAATTTAAAAAAAGATGAATCGATTTAAAAATTACAAGTCAATGCAACATTTAGCAACTTTGAGAGCTCCAAAGCGGTTAAAAAGAACGATGCGAATTATTGTTCTGTTAATGTTGCTTTTCCTGTTTCTACCTTGGACGCAAAACGTTCAATCTGCTGGAAGTGTAACTGCTGTTAGTCCAAATAACCGACCTCAACTAGTGAATGCAGTAATTGGAGGGAAAATTGAGAGATGGTATGTTCAAGAAGGACAATATGTTAAAAAAGGAGATACCATTGCGTTTCTTTCGGAGGTGAAATCTGAATACATGGATCCAAATTTAATTCAAAGAACTGAAGAACAAATGCGTTCGAAAGAGGGAAGTGTTGGTGCATACATGAGTAAAGTTCAAGCACTCGATAAACAAATAGATGCAATGCTAGACAATCGGATTGTGAAATTAAATCAAGCACAAAACAAAATCCGTCAATCTCGCCAGAAAATAACTTCAGACAGCATGGATTATAGGGCAAATGAACTGCAACTAAAAACGGTCGTTGACCAATACAATCGTGCAGAAAATTTGTATCAAAAAGGTCAATATTCATTAACGCAAGTTGAAACCAGAAAAATAAAGGTGCAAGAAATGGAAGCTAAAGTTGTTAGTTTAGAAAACAAACTACTTACTTCACGAAACGAACTTTCAAACGCAGTGCAAGAACTTTCTGCAATTGATGCAGATTATAGAGATAAAATAGCAAAAAACGAATCAGAAAAATCTTCAACTCTTTCTTCCATTTACGATGCTGAAGCTACAGTTACGAAAATGCAAAATGAAGTAGCTAATTACAGTTTGCGATCAGGATTTTACTATGTAACTGCTCCTCAAAACGGATTTATTTCACAGGCTTTGAAAAACGGAATTGGTGAAATAATTAAAGAAGGAAGTCCGCTTGTTAGTATTGTTCCTGAAACAGCAGATTATGGTGTTGAAATTTTTGTTGAACCTTTCGATTTACCTTTAATCCACATAGGAAATAATGTTCAATTGCAATTTGACGGTTGGCCAGCAATTGTTTTCTCTGGTTGGCCTAACGCAAGTGTTGGAATGTTCAACGGAAAGGTAATTGCAGTTGATAATTTTGTGAGCGACAATGGAAAATACCGCGTTTTAGTGGCGCCAGATAAAAGCAAACATTCGTGGCCAAAGGGTTTAAGAATGGGAGTTGCTGTTAAATCGATGACATTTTTAAATGATGTTCCAATTTGGTATGAGTTGTGGCGACAAATAAATGGTTTCCCACCAAATTATTACAAACCAAAGACAAGTAAACCAGATAAATCGAAAGCGAAATGAATGCTCGTTTATTAAGTATACTTCTTTTAGTTACAATTCAAACTGCGTTTTCGCAAGACACCTTAAAAACACTTTCACTGAATGTTTTTTTGCTGCAAGTAAAAGAAAATCATCCATACGCAGTAATTGCAGGTAATAATGTGGAGCAAGCTCAGCAGGTGATTCGTTTGTCTAAGGGAGCGTTCGACCCAGCTGTTTTTGCAGGAATTGATCAGAAATATTTTGATGGTAAAACGTATTATTCTACCTTAAATTCTGGACTTAAAATTCCGACCCGATTTGGAGTAGATTTTAAAGTTGCAGCAGATTGGAATAGAGGCGAATTTTTAAACAGTGAAAACGCCGTTCCTTCTGGTGGATTAAGTTATTTGGGCTTTGAAATTCCGATCGGAAGAGGACTTTTTACCGACGAAAGAAGAACACAATTAAAACGATCTGAAGTTGCCTTAACTCAAAGTAATTTTGAGCGCCAATTAATTTTGAATGAATTACTTTATACTGCAGGTCAAGAATTCATTTATTTACAAGAACAAATTGCGCAACTAGCAATTGCGGAGGAAGGTTTTAGAATTGCGAAATTACGTTTTGAGCAAATTAAAATTGAATCAGAAATTGGAGAACGTGCATTTTTAGATACTGTTGAAGCTTCAGCTCAGCTTTATTTGCGTGAATTAGACGTTCTACAAAGACAATTAAACGCGCAAAATGCACAAATTGGTGTTGAACTTTACCTGTGGGAAAAAGGAGTGTTGCCATTGCAATTAGATACTTCTGTCAAAATTGAATTGATACAAAAACCTACTGTTAATCCGTTTACAAACGTCGATATTAGCCTAAATCCTTCTTTAAAGTTATACGATGTAAAACTGACAGATTTAGAGCTGGAACGCAAATTAAAAGTTGAAATGTTGAAACCTCAACTCGATTTGAACTACAATTTATTGCAATCTCCAGAAGATTTGGTATCCTTAAATTATTCGTTTACAAATTACAAATGGGGTGCAAGTTTGTATATGCCTTTGTTTTTAAGAAAAGAACGTTCTGCATTAGAAGTAACTAAATTGAAAATCGAAAACACACAATTAAACTTTACACAAAAGCAGCGCGAATTAGAAGTAAAGCAATTGCAAAATAGCCAAACTTTTATTGTTACACTTGATCAGCTTAAAGCTGCGGAAACAATTTCCCAACGTTTTTTTCAATTAGCTGAAGCCGAGCGTAATTTTTTCTTCATTGGTGAAAGCACGCTTTTTCTTGTCAATGCCAGAGAAATTAGCTACTTAAGTGCGCAAAGTAAGTCAATTGAATTCGTTTCTAAATTGCAAAAAATTGTTTTAACCGACAGATTTGTTAAAGGTGAATTAGGACTTTAATAATTTTTGTATTTTTATTTTAAAATTTAGAATATGAAATTTACCGTATTACTTTTTTGCATGATTTGTTTTTCATTGAAAAGTCAAATTAAACCACTTTCCAAAACGGCTAAACCAACAGTTGAAAAACCAATTATTCATGAAGTATAAGCAAAAAAAAGGAATATGGTTTACAAAAAGTAACTTTCAAATTAGGTGAAGATTTCTTTGAAGATTCGACTAAACTATTTGAAGTTATTAAAGCAGATTCATCTGTTCATTTTGCGATTTTGAATTATTCCCAAGGGCGCGAATTTAAAAA
>JANNWW010000043.1:0-13803 GCA_031409255.1 Crocinitomicaceae bacterium | reverse complement strand
CCAATGCTTATTGATGGGGTTGGATCACAATTGGTTTACTTACAAAACCCACAAATTTATGCAACTTGGAACAAAGAAATGGCAGCTTATTTTAAAAGCCACCACAACGGAAAAGTACATTTATTGACAAGTGGATACGCTGGTTTTGGTTCAATTTATGACGATTCGTATGACGACCCTAATTTTGATGTTATTGGAATTAACAAATACGACGATGGTGTTTTTTCTTTTGGCTCCTATATTCTGGAAACTTGTTCTGAAAGATTATTAGCTAAAAATAGTCTACAAGAACCAAATAATGGTTACCCGTTAAAAATGACTTATGAAAATCCAAATATTCATCCAAAACCGCTTATTATTTCTGAGACTGGTCTAAATGGATTTAACTATAACCCTCCAGCGTATTCATTATCACCCGTAGGTTGTGATATAAATTTAACTGAAGTTAAAAGACAAATGTGGCAAATGTTGTTTTCAGGTGCCGCAGTTTCCTATCAGTGGGATGTAATTCATTATCCTGAAATTTGGCTCGAGTATCAAAGGATGGCAGATTTTGTAGGTAGTGTTGACTTTGGCGACGCTACGAATCCATATAGACCGGGTGCTTCTTCATCTTCTAATGAAAATGGAAACGATTATTGGGTGTATGAAGAACATGCTGCTGAATTTATGGATGATGAAAATGAATATAGAGCCGATTGTATCTACATGGTCAATCAAGACAAAACCAGAGCAATTGGTGTGATTACTAATAAAACGTATAATCAATATTCGAGCTCTACCAATACAAACTGTGCTTTTGGAGAATACACAAACGACGATTATAATGACATTTCAAACAATAATTACGTTTTAAATGTTTATCAAAAACCTTATGAGTTTAGTGCTTTTAACAATCCTAATGATAGAAGTTTTGCTATTGATGTAAATGTTGAGAATTTACAAATAGGATTGACTAGCAAAGCATTGAAATTAACGTATATGAACAACGATGGGTATACAATAAATTACTACAACCGTACAGATGTTTCTGTGATTCCGTCTTTGAGTTTTGATAATGCAAACGGCACAGACAACCAAATAAAATTTGAGAAAATTATAAACGGGAATGAAAATGATTACATTGTACCTTTCGTAGCAATTCAAAATAATAATGGAAACAAGTCGTTAAATATTGAAAAAAATAAAAATTCTGAGTTTGTTCAATTTGAAAATATCATATATCCCAATCCGTTTATTGATTTTGTAAATTATATTTGTCTTGAAGATATAGATAAGATTGAAATTTACGACATATTTGGATCAAAGTTAAAAGAAGTTCGTACTGAAGATAAAGCAGGAAGAATTGATTTAAAACTTCTAAAAACTGGTGTTTACTTTGTTAATTTCTACAATTCAGGGAATTTACTTTTATCCAAAAAAATGATTAAAAACTAATCTATATGAAAAAAATATTGATACTTTATATCTTATTATCATTTTCAGCTTGCAAAAAAGAAGAAAAAGATAACCCCGTTGAATTTATTAATATAAGTGGAATATGGTTTGGAACGAATAACTTGTCTCTTTATACTTTATCTTTTAGTAATAGAAATGTAAAGGTTGGAAATAGAGATAAAGAATTCAATTACCCTATTATAAATGTTAATTATTTTGAAAACACTTTTGAAATTTATTGTAAAAGCTATGGTGTTTTTCAAAAGTTTAAGAAATCTAGTAACCAAACAATAAAAATAGATGTTAATGATTCTTTTGACACAATCACCTATAAAAGCCTTAAATACACAAGAAAATGAAATTTGCCTTATTTATTATATGTTTTCTCTTAATGAAGTTAAATGGATATTCTCAAGTTCTTGGAAAATATGAATTAAGCTTTAATATACAACCAACAGTTTTTGCTAACGACAAAACCCATATTCAATATATGAAAAATGAATATAAATCTAAAGTGAAATTACTTCAAGTTGAAACTGTTTTTTCACGATTATTTTCTTTGAAAAAAAATATAAGTATTCAAGCGGGTTTAGGTTTGCACTATCAGTATTATAGTTTTTCTAATATAATTAATGGAACAAAATTATCCTATGGTCCTGATCCAGGTCAATTTTATGAGCATGTTTTTGAAGACAAACCAACCCTTATTGAACATGGGCTTTCACTAAATTTTAACATAGGTTTAAATTATTTGATGAAACCTATTTTCAAACATAACAATTATTTAAGTTGTCATTTTAACATTAATCTGACTAAACTACAGTACTCTAATTACAAAACTGATGATAAGGATATTACAATAAGTTTAACTGACATTTATAATAATTGGCAATTGAATTTGATTAATTCCAATGCAATGGATGCAGGAATAAATTACCATTTCAATTTAAACAAAACTGAAAAAGAAAAGAAAACCTATTTAATTCTTGGATTGAATTATGAGATTTACAATTCTCCAGATTTATATGACTTCAGGTTGTTTTCAACCATCGGTTTTGCATATCAGTTTGGTGAATTAAAATCTAAGAAAAAAGACTGATCATAAAGCAAATCAAATCACATTCAACTTAACTCAAAAATGCTAATAGAATGAAACAAATAAATTTAATTTTTCTTGCAGTTTTATTTCTTACTGCATGTGGTAAAAGAACTACGATAAATGGCAGGGTTTATAATCCTGTAACCAACGAAGGTATTGCTGGAATAGAAGTATATGGTTACTAAACCAAAAGCTGGATTAGGATATGATGGAAATGGAACAAAAACTATTTTTAATACTACTACTGATGAGTTAGGGAAGTTTGTAATTGATGGTTTCTATACTCAAGAATTTTCTGAATACATGAACCCAATTCCACCACCTGATTCCGATGGAATAACAGATGCTGAGTACAATGCTTTAGGAGGTTATACGCCTATCTCCTCCGATCATTCCTTTCGAACGCGCTTCGCACCATCAAAAATAGGTCTTTGGAAAGCGCAGTTGTTTATTGAAGCTGGGGTAAGTCAATTTGAATCAGCACCCTTTAATTTCAATGTTGTTGAAAGTGGAAACAAAGGCTATATGCACGCTTCAATAAATGGCAGATACCTTGAATTAGGAGACAAAACCTTTATTCCCGTAGGTTGCAATGCCCCATGGCCAAAAACAGATATTGCATTTGATCCAACATTTGCAGAAGCAACGAAATACTATAACAGTCAAACAAATCAGGCAGAATACATTTATGAAGGCTATCGAACAGGGGCAAAAATGGTTCCACGAGTTTATGACGTTTATAAAAACGTTTTACAGCAAATGATTAATGGAGGTGCAAATTCCTTTAGAATGATTATGGTTCCTTTTGCTACAGATGTGGAATTTGGAAAATTAGGTAATTACACCGATCACTTGACCCAAGCTAAAGAATTAGATGAAATTTTAAGTTTTGCAGAACAAAGAGATGTATATTTACAATGGAATACTGATATTCAATTTAAATACATGCTTACTGGTCAATCAAATTATAATTACGCTCATTCTTGGGATGCAGCAGGATATTCGGGACCAAATAATTGTTATAAAGATATACCTGGAATCAATACACCTTTGGATTTCTTTTCCAATTTGGATGCTAAAAAATATTACAAGCAGCGTTTTCGTTACATACTAGCGCGTTGGGGTTATTCTACTAATATTTCAATAATAGAACTTTTATCAGAAGAAAATCAGGTTGGGAATAACTTCTCTAATACCGCTGACCATTCAGAAGGTTTGTTAGAAGCATATAATGCAAATGTACAAATTTTTGAAGATTGGAATATTGAAATGGGCGCCTATATTAAGTCTTTTCACAATGGCAAAGCTCATTTGCTTACTTGCAGTTATGCAGGATTACCAAATGAAAATGATGAAACCTATACCAATGAAAATTTTGATGTAATTGGATTAAATTGTTATGACGATGGAAATATTTCTTTTGGTTCTTATCCTATTGAATTACTTTCTAAGAGTTTGCTTAATAGACAAGCCTCTAATGACGCGCCTAATGGCGGAGCAGGAAGAAAAAAGACGTTCGAATATACAGGTCTAAAAACAAAACCAATTGTTTTGGCTGAAACTGGATTTTCCACATCATTTGTACCTTACAAATCAAATTGTGGTATTTCTGTTGTGGAATATAAAAGACAAATGTGGCAAATGCCATTTTCAGGCTTAGCGGGTGCGTATACTTGGGATGTGTGGTATATGCCTCAAATGTATACTGAGTTCAATAATTTAAAACAGTTTTTAAATCAGTTTGATTTTGGAGACGAGAACGAATTATGGATCCCTGGAGCAAGTGTTTCGGATAATTACACAAACGGAGGCGATTATTATAGTTTTGTTGCTGACGCTTATGAGCACATGGAGGATGAAGAAAGATATAGAGCAGATATGGTTTATATGGTGAAAAAAGATAGAACTAGAGCAGTTGGTGTGATTACAAATAAAACTTACAATTTGTATACTTCTTCTTCAAATACAGATTGTAATAATTTAAGTCTAGATTCTGTTGAAACAGGAACTAATTTTATATTGAATAGATATATTAATCCTTATGATAATATTAACAACCCCAACTCTAAAGAAGATGAAATAAATGTGCAAACAAATAATTTAGAGAACGGTTTAACTTCCAAAACACTTGCTTTGTGGAATATGAACAATGCAGACTATTTATTTCTTTTCAGAAACTATACAGGCAGTTTAAATAGCTTCGATACAGATATTTTTTCAGCTTCTAATTCAAACAATAAAGTAAACATTAATGTAACTATTAACGGTAATGAAGACCAATTTATTCGTTCATTTGAGGCAACACAAATTATCAATAGTGGTCTTGCACAAAACCCTGCCGGCTTAGCCAAAAAAGAAATAAACCAAATGCCAAATTACATAGGAATACTGGGAAATGATATAAATAATAAATTTTCAGTATCGCCAAATCCTTCAACTGGAAGTTACAATATAGTTTCAACAAATGAAATAAAAATGATAGAAATAACTAGTCTTTCTGGAATTCAAGTGTTGTTAATGAATGAAATCAATTCTAAAAATTGTTTATTAAACCTTTCAAATTATGCAAATGGCAGTTATATTATGAATATTCAATTTTTAGATGGTACTTTCAAACAAAATAATCTTGTAAAATTATGAAAAACGCGTGTATTTTTTTTCTAATTTTTGTATGTGCTGCTTGCAAAAAAGAAGGGGCAACTCAATTTCCTGAAAAAACACAAGGCGTTTGGGCAAGAACATCTTCCGGAGAAGGTAGGTATTTAAGTATTGAACAAAATAGCATTTCAATTAATACTTCAGCTAGAGTAGTTTATTATAAATTGATAAGTTTTACTGAAATCAATTCTTCAGATGGAACAGAATATAAATTCACTTTACAAAAGACCAGAAAAATCAATAGAATTTGGTCAATGACATTGGTCAATGACTCAACATTAAAGGTGAGTTCTAGTAACTATTTAAAACGTGTTGAATGAAAATTTTAAGAATAATATTGCTTTTATTAATAACAATTGAAATTAGCGGGCAAGATACGATAAGTAAGTTTCAATTAGGTTTAGATTATAACTTACTCTTATTTAAAGAATATAACAAGTTATTTGAGCCAATTGAAAATATTTCTGAATTCAAAGCAAATAGTGGTTTTAATTTGTTTTTGGAATACAAGTTGATTAGAAAAAACAAGTTTTATTTTGCTTCGGGTTTGTTTGTAAATTATCAAAGAACTAAATATAAAAATTACTATTCATTATTTTACAACACCTATTACGATTATGTTAGCAGTAATTACATTATGGATGAACATTATTCTAATTTCAAATTAGGACTCTCTAATTCGATTAATAGGAATTTTAGTATTATAAAGAACAAAAAAACGGTACTAAATTTAAGATTGGTGTCAAGTTTTTTAGATTTCACCACCAACAGAAATATTTATAGTAGTGAAAATTCTATTCCATTAGATCAAGTATTATATAGTACAGATAATGCCTTTCGTTTTGATGAAAAACCAAGTTCAACAATGACCTTTCGAATATCTAATTCGTTAACCGTTAATGCTTCACAAGAATTGGTTAATAATTTTTACCTTAATTTTGGCTCATCTTATCATTTCAAAAATTTGACTTCAATTTTCACAAAGCAGCTAAGTTTGAATATTGGATTAATGTATCAGTTTTAAAAATTTCAAAGCAAATTATTTATATCATCAAACAAAAATTTACTTATTTTAACACTTAAAGACTTATCAGGTAAATTCATTTATTCTAAAACAGTAAATGAATTAAATTTTGAATTAAATTTAACAAACTTACCTAACGGAGTATATCTGTTGGAAACTACTGATAGTGATTTAGTAAATAAGCAATTTAAATTATTAAAACAATGAAGTATTTATTACTTTTCCTTCTAGCAATTCTAATTTCATGCTCAAAAAAGGACATTCCTATTAATCCCATTTTACTTGGAACTTGGAACCGTAATGATGGCATAATAAATAATGAAACAAATTATCTATCTATAGATAAAGAGTTGTTTTCGAACTTTTCGCATTCTGAATTTTCTTTTGCTGTTGAAATAATAGGTTTTAGCCAAAAAGGGAATGATTATCCTTATGAATTTACTCTTACATGTAAAAACAAAATATACTATTCACCTAAAATAGATGAAGTCAAATTATTGTTGCAAAGTGAGGATTCATTGTTTTTCTATCATTCACAAAATAATGGTTTATGGTATATAAAGTTATGATAATTAGAAACTTATTCATACTATTCGTGTTTTTAAGCTTCACGAATTTATTACTTTCTCAATCAGGTAAAAACTCTCTTATTTTCTCAAATTCGATAAATACAGTTTATAAGAGGAATGGTGTTTTTACTTTCTTTGATGAAAATTACGGAAATTCTCTACATACAGAATTTAATATCAATTATTACAGAGACCTACTTAATACAAAGAAAGTTCAGTTAAAATTAGGAACGATTATTAGTTGTGAATTCCTTAAACTAAAATATAAGTCCAATCCGTTTTCTATTGATCAAGCGGGTCAAAATTTAGTGGTTAAGAATTGGATTTTATACCCAGGAGTATCCATATATCTTAATTTTCCTTTAAATTCTAAAATAGATTACAACCTATCGTTGAATCAATTTTTCGGCAATTGGGTTTTTTCAACCAAAGCCTCTAATTCAGTAAATGAAGGTAAACAAAGTGATAATAATTTTAATAATGACATTTTCACAAAAACAAATTTTACTACCGGTTTTAGTTATAAATTCTATCAGAAGGAAACCAAAAGCATCCGACTAAATATTGCTCTTGGGTCTGATTTGTTGACACGAAGTTCAATCTTCTCATATCGCTATTACACTAATTTTGGATTATTTTATTCATATTGAAACAGTTTTTGACTCTGATAAAATCGCTGTAACAGATGTTTTTGGAGCTAAAATAATGGAAATTAACTCTTCTAACAAAACAGGACAACTTGATTTTAGTAAATTAATGACCGGGGTTTATTTTATCAATTTTTACCAAGAAGGAAATTTAATTCGATCTGAAAAAATTTACAAACACTAAAAACATGAAAAGATCAGTTTTATTTTTCCTATCCATTATTTTAATTAGTTGTAAAAAAGAAACATCAACAATTTTATCACAAATAATTCAAAAATTAGCAGTATTTTAAAACAAAAAAGGCAAGATTTCTCTCGCCTTTTTCTTACCTTATTTTAAGTTTTATATCGACTTTACTTTCAAGAAACGTTTAGTAAACGTTCCAGATTTTTTGTAAACCGTTACCACATAGGTTCCTGAATGTTCGTTTTCTAAATCGATTGGAATTAAGTGTTCGCCAAGGGCAAGTGTTTTGTCGCAGAATGTTCCCACTTTTCTTCCTGAAATATCGTGAACCATAACCGCTACAGATTCGCCCAAGCAACTAAATTTAACTGTTGTTTTCTCACCACACGGGTTCGGGAACACTGAAATTTCTTCTTCTTTTGCTAAGGTTTCCTCAATTCCTAGGTTACATGCACGAAGAATTGGAATATACGTAATTGAATGCTCGAACAAATTCTGAATCTCTGTTGGATCTGCTAAAAACCAATCTTTCAAAACAGAGGCATACACATCTCGGAAATCTATTTCCATTGGAAGTCCGGCTTGTTCTTCAATTACATTTGAGATAACTGGGTTTTGACCAATCACTTGAGAAGAAAGACAAGCGCCAAACAAGAAAAGCGGTGCTGCATCTCCGTGGTCGGTTCCGTTAGATGCGTTAGATGCAACTTGGCGTCCAAACTCAGAGAAAGTCATTCCAGCAATGCGTTGAGACAAGCCCAATAATTCAATATCGTCTTGAAATGCTGCAATAGCATCTGAAACCGTTTTCATTAAATCTGCATGGTTTCCTGTTGTAGGAGCGCCAACAACAGCTTGCGAATCGTGGGTATCGAAACCATTCACGTTTAGAATGAAAATTTTCGATTTCAAACCACCCGAAATCATTTGAGCTACATAGCGCAATTGAACAGCTAGGTCGTTGTTGTTGTCATACATTGTAGACAAGGTATTCCCGGCGTTTGCGGCCGTATTTATTTGTGCGCCATAAGCATTTGCTTGCGCAATCATGGTCGATAAAAACTCTAAATGCGAACCATAATACGTTCCGTCGTTTGCCTGAGGCGATTCAAAAAGATTGTATGAATCGAACGGATCTACGGTTGCCACAGAGAAATTCGCCATTAAACCTTGACAAGTAGATGAAACGTCGTATCCCATTGATATTGCAAACGGATCTGGGTTGGTTGCATTCGGGTAGGAATCGGGGAAATTCGGGAAATCGCCATCCAATTTTCTTCCTAACCAACCTGTAGTTGCTGGCTGTGTCATTAAACCAGTCGACCAAATATCCATCGATTGGAAATGCGAACGGTTTTGCACAGGATAACCTACATTTTGTAGAATTGCTAATTTTCCGTCGTTAAACAAGTCGCGCATACCTGTCATGGAAGTATGCAGGGCAAGCGATGGCGTAATATTTAACAACTGATTTTCTGGAATCAAAATACTTGAACGCTGAATTGACAGATTGGCGTATTGGTCTATTGGAACTAGCGTCGACAAGCCGTCGTTTCCTCCATTCAATCGAATAATAACCAAAACACGGTCTTCAACACTTTTTGGAACGCTGAATAAATCTTTGGTTACAGCTCCAAATTTAAAATTCTTCATGATCAATGGAGCACCAATTGATGACAAAGCCATTGCTTGAACAAAATCTCTTCTTTTCATCTTATTATTTTTTTTGATGCAACATTAAATGATATGAAATTGTGGTAACTGCGTGAAGCGGGTTAACACAAATTGAATGCGTTGTTTTACGGGCTCGCTATATGTTAGATTTCCGGGGTTGTTTATGTAATCTGTATATTGAACAGACCATTCGAAATCTGGCAAACCGTTTGTTAAAATTGTTTTGAGCATTAGTTTGGTTGCTGCTGTCAATGGTTTTGGAGAAAACAAAGTTTCAAAATCATCGATAACTGCAACAGCACTATTTGGGTTTGAAAGCGTTCCTAAAAATGTGAGTGCGTCTACGTTCCATTTATTTCCACCAACATCATATCCGCCGTAAAGTGTTAGCCAAGCAGAATATTCGAATCTGCGTTTAATGAAGAAAGAATTGGCCCATAATTTACTGAACGAGGGAACTTGGTAGTAAGCCGTCCAACCGCCAACAGATGGTGGTGCGAAAACGCTCATTCCTAAGTTTTCACACGACCAATGCGCGTTCAAATACAATTCGTAATTGGTTGCTAAGTCGTAACTAGGAACAGAAAGCGACGGTTTCATGAAGCTAAAAATGTATTCTACCGGATTTTTTATGATTGCTCCACGAACCGATATATCGTAAAAGTGTTCACTTTTCAGTAGTTCATCCATTACGGCAATAATGCTCCAGTTATTACTTTCTAAGGTAGTAGCCATGTCGCTGATTACGGTTGCTTCAACAGTTGGAGTTAAGTCGTAGTTTACAAACCAGCGGTAAATTTTACTGCAGATAAATTTGGCCATATTCGGTTGTTGAAAAAGCACATCGATGTAGTTGGCGTATTCATTTGCACCTGCATCTGGAATAGCTGTATTTCCGAAATAGGCAGAAAGTGTTTTTGTTGACGAGTCGTGAAGACCTGCGTTAAATTCAGATTCGGCTGTTAAATTTACGTCGCTATACATTTCCCAATTAGTCCAACCGGTTAAAATTTTAGCTCCTTCTTGAATATCTAATTCGGTGTAGGTTGAATAATCTCCAACGCCAAGTTGCGCACCTTTACCAACAGAAAACAATTCTAGTAATTCGCGTGAAAAATTTTCGTTAGGAGAAAATTGGTTGTTTGAACCTCCATTTAAAAAATCGAGCATTGCTGGATTAATGGTTACATCTTTCACCAATTGTTTAAAATTCCCTAGGGCATTAGCTCGATAAATTTCGTGTAATTGATAGAGTGCTCTTCCTTCGGAATCAAAATTTACACCGAAATGGTTAGACCAAAACAAGCACATTTTCTCTTGAATGCTCAAGTTAACGGTGTTTATTCGTTCCATTTGGCGAGCAATCAGTGATATTTTACGCGCTTGAACTGTTGGGTCGCCTCCAGAACTTGGATATGGAGAATTAATCCATGTGGTTCCAAAAGCAGCAATTTGCTCGTCTGGATGCGCAGTTAAAGGTGGGGCGGTTACGGGCAATTGCAAGAGCGCGTTTACGGTTGTATTCATTCCATCTGCAACTGATTGTTGAATTTGTTGAAATGTTGGGCCGAACAAAGTTCTGCGCAAAAGATGGGCTGCTTCTGCGGCTGTCCAAGTGCCTGTAAAAGGCGCTAAACTGAGGGATATGGGTTCTTGAGTAGTTTCTTCTGGTATCATAGACATAAAATTAGAGGTTCAATTTACAACTTTCTTTTGAATTTATAGAATAAGATTTAAGATTTAACAATTTCTTTAATTGATAGTAGTTATTTAAGGCGATTTGAAAACGATTTCTGTTTATATTGAACTTAGGATTTAAATAAAAACGGGGGAAATTTAAATAACTGAGTTCTTTAAAGAAGTTAGAGACAGTAAATTTGTGGAACCAAGGGTATTGGTTGCAAATTATTTTAAAAAAAGTATATTTCGTTTTAAACCATCAAACTTTGCGCGTTTAATTGCGCTTCCTTTAAATAATTCGCGGTAATATTCTTCACTCAATTCTTCCCAATCATTTTTAGACAATGAAAATAATTTTGACTCAGGGTTGAATTTTGGTTCATTGTGCGGTTTCGAAAATTTATTCCACGGACAAACATCTTGGCAAATATCACAGCCATACATCCAATCATTCAACTTACCTTTAAATTCAGCTGGAAGAACTTTTTCTTTCAACTCAATTGTTAAATAAGAAATACATTTACTTCCGTCTACCACATAAGGTTCAACAATTGCATCTGTTGGACAGGCATCAATGCAGCGCGTGCACGTGCCACAATAATCTTTCATGCCAGAATCTGGTTCAATCTCTAAATCACAAATCCATTCAGCTAAAAAATAGAACGAACCTGCTTTTGGGTGAATTAAATTTGCGTTCTTTCCTACCCAACCGAGTCCACTTTTTTTTGCCCATGCTTTTTCTAAAATTGGTGCCGAATCTACGAAAATTCGCCCTTCAATTTCGCCTATTTCAGATTTCACATTAAGAACTAATTCGCGCAACTTTTCTTTGATTACATCGTGGTAATCTTTTCCATACGCATATTTCGAAATTTGGTACGAATCTAAGTTTTGTTCTTCTGAAGGAAAATAATTATACAAAAAACTAATTACAGTTTTAGCTTCGGGTACTAGTTTTGTTGGATCTAGCCGCATATCGAAATGATTTTCCATGTACTGCATTTTTCCGTGCATTTGATTTTTCAACCAAGATTCGAGCCGAGGAGCTTCGTTAACTAAAAATTCAGCTTTAGAAAATCCAACGCTGAAAAAACCCATTTCGTGGGCTATTTTTTGAATAAAACTTTTGTATTGAGTTGAAGAAATCATTCAAATAAACCGCCTTGCAACCAACCGGAAGTATAGCCCAAGTGGACGTATGCTTTTTCTGTCACTTTTCGTCCGCGTGGAGTGCGCATCATGAATCCTTCTTGAATAAGATACGGTTCATAAACTTCTTCAATTGTGCCCGCATTTTCGCCAATAGCAGTTGCAATTGTAGTTAAGCCAACAGGTCCACCTTTAAATTTATCAATCATAGATTTCAAAATACGCGTATCCATTTCGTCTAAACCGTATTTATCTACATTTAATGCATCTAGTGCAAAGATTGTAATCTCCAAAGAAATGGTTCCATCTCCTTTAATTTGTGCAAAGTCGCGCACACGCCTTAGAATAGCATTTGCAATACGTGGTGTTCCTCTACTTCTTCTAGATATTTCGTATGCGGCATCTTCTTTAATTGGAATCTTCAATAATTCGGCAGAACGTTCAATAATAATTGAAAGTGTTTTCAGATCGTAATATTCTAAGCGCGAATTAATTCCGAAACGAGCGCGAAGAGGAGATGTCAATAAACCTGAGCGTGTTGTTGCACCAATTAAAGTAAAAGGATTTAACGCTATTTGTACAGTTCTAGCGTTAGCGCCTGAATCAATTAAAATATCGATAACATAATCTTCCATTGCGGAATAGAGATACTCTTCAATTACTGGACTTAAACGGTGAATTTCGTCGATAAACAAAACATCTCCCAAATCTAGATTGGTAAGAAGTCCGGCTAGGTCGCCAGGTTTATCTAAAACAGGACCGGAGGTAACTTTAAAACCAACACCCATTTCATTCGCAATAATGTGTGCTAGAGTAGTTTTACCAAGTCCGGGAGGGCCATGAAGCAAAACATGATCTAAAGGTTCGCGTCTTTTAATTGCTGCTTGAATGAAGATTTCTAAATTATCTACAATAGCTGGTTGACCGGCAAAATCGTATAATTTCTTTGGCCGTAAAACTTTATCAAAGTCTTTTTCTTGACTATTGTTTACTTCAGAACGGTAATCGAAGGATTCTTCTTCTTCCACGGATGTTTTTTTGTAAAAATACGGAATTCGGTTTAAATAGTTTTCACTTAAAATTAGAAGCGAAAATCAGTCACAAAAAAAAGGACTTCAAAAATGAAGTCCTTTGTATTTTTTAGTGTCCCTCTTCTTCGCCTTCAGCGAGTGGAACAATTTGTGGAATGTAATCTTCTTCTGCTCCTGGCTTAGAATAATCATACGGCCAACGGTGAACAACAGGAAGAGCTCCTGGCCAGTTACCGTGAATATGCTCAACAGGAGTTGTCCACTCGAGTGTATTCGAACGCCAAGGATTTACCGGAGCTTTCGGTCCGCGGAAAATACTATAGAAGAAGTTGAACAAGAAAATAATCTGACCAAATGCTGCAATAATTGCAAACACAGTAATAATTACGTTCAAATCCATAATCATTTCTTGCGAACCTTGATTAAATTCATAAACAGAGCTATCGTAATAACGACGAGGAGCACCTGCTAAACCAACGAAGTGCATTGGGAAAAACACGCCATAAGCCCCAACAATAGTTACCCAAAAGTGAGCGTAACCCATGCGCATGTTCATCATTCGACCGTACATTTTCGGAAACCAGTGGTAAACACCCGCAAACATTCCGAATACTGCAGACATACCCATTACAATATGGAAGTGGGCAA
>JANNWW010000042.1:0-11039 GCA_031409255.1 Crocinitomicaceae bacterium | reverse complement strand
GTTCCAATTTCTAGAACTCGTTCAGGACGAATCATTTTCGAAAGCATCGAAAGTAATCTTCCTTGAAAATGTCCACTCAACATGATAGGGTCTAGTACATTCAAATGGGTATGACGATTTATTTTTTTGAGTAAATCATTTTCTTCAGTTGTATGTTCACAACAATAATCGTCTAGTTTTTTATCAATAAAATCAACCATAGTTTTCGTATTTCTAATTTAACAAGCTTCGTTTAGAAATTGTTTTCTACCAAAGATAGTTTGATAAAACTAAATTTTTGGAAAATCCTTTATTTTTTAATAAATTCCACTATTTTTAAAGAAAAGTTTTAAAATGTCGGACCTAGAAAAATTTAAAGAAGCAATTGAAAACGGGTATGCTTGTTCGGGAGATTTCATCACTCTTGGAGGAGCAATGTTTGATAAAAAAGGGGTTCCTGGAACATTAGTGAAAATTCCTTTAAAAACGATGAACCGTCATGGTTTAATTGCAGGCGCTACTGGAACAGGGAAAACCAAAACACTACAAGTTATTGCTGAACAATTGTCGCAAAAAGGAATTCCTTCTATATTGATGGACATTAAAGGAGATTTAAGTGGTTTGGCAGCAGCCGGTGAAGTGAAAGATTTTATTACTGCACGTTCTGAACAAATTGGCATTCCTTATCAATCGATGGCTATGCCAGTTGAATTAATGACTTTAACCAAAGGAGATGGTGTTCATTTAAAAGCAACAGCACAGGAATTTGGCTCGGTATTATTGTCTAAAATATTATCGTTAAACGATGTGCAATCCAGTGTTATTTCGCTTGTTTTCGCTTTTTGTAAAAAGAAAAAATGGCCCCTTATAGATTTAAATGATCTAAGAAAAACACTTCAATACTGCATAAATGAGGGTAAAGAAGAATTAGAGGCTGAATATGGCGCTGTTTCTTCGGCAACTGTTAGCACAATTATGCGCAACATCATTGAATTAGAAGAACAAGGAGCTGATTCGTTTTTTGGCGAGCCATCTTTCGAGCCAACAGATTTGATTCGAACAGATTCGAATGGAAATGGAGTAATTTCTATTATTCGATTAATGGATATACAAAATAAACCAAAGTTGTTTTCAACTTTCATGATCAGTTTATTGAATGAAATTTATAATTATTTCCCGGAAGCAGGAGACAGCGGAAAACCCAAGCTATGTATTTTTATCGATGAAGCGCATTTGGTATTCGAGGAAGCTTCTCCAGCTTTAATGGATCAATTAGAGGTTGTAATTAAACTAATTCGTTCAAAAGGAGTTGGAATCTTTTTCTGCACTCAAAATCCGATTGATATTCCAGATGATATTTTGGCACAATTGGGTTTGAAAGTTCAACACGCTTTGCGCGCGTTTACCGAAAGAGACCGAAAAGCAATTCAAAAAGCTTCGGAAAATTATCCAATAACTGAATTTTACAAAACAGATGAATTAATTACCGAACTAGGTATTGGAGAAGCGTTACTAACTGCCTTGAATGAAAAAGGTATTCCAACGCCTTTGGTTGCTTGTTTGTGCAGACCACCACAATCGCGTATGGATGTTCTTTCTTCAGACGAAGTGAAGCAATTGATTGAAAAATCTTTGCTAGTTCCAAAATACAACCGCAATGTTGATAGTGATAGTGCGGCAGAAATTGTTGAAAAGAAATCTGAAACTGAATTGTCTGGTGATGAAAAAAAAGAACAACTAAAACGAGAAAAAGAAGAAGCAAAAGAGCACGAGCGTGAAGAGAAAATTGAAGCTCGTGAAAAAGAACGTTTAGCGCGAGAAGAAGAACGCGAAGAGCGCGAAAAAGCAAAACGAAACGACAGAATGTTACGCGATGTTACTGGAGCAGTAACGAAAGGTAGAGGAGGAGGAATTCTCGGAACCTTGCTTCGCTTTCTTCTTTCTTTGTTCAAAGGAAAAAAATGAAATTTCTATCGCTAAGTTTTGTACTTGTTTTGTTTTCTTGTGGAAACAATTCAGAGAATTCAAGTGAAAACAACTTTCAACAAGCAGAATCTAAAAATCAACAAGAAAAAAATATGAATCCAAACTTAGAACCAATAGAAAATGAGCTAGTTGTGTTTTACAATGTGGAAAATTTATTTGATATAATCGATGATACAGAAAACGATGGCGACGATGAGTTTACACCTGATGGACCGAAAGAATGGACACTCGAACGGTACAACAAAAAACTAGTTCATATTGCAGAAGTTTTACGCATGCCAGCAGGTAAAAATCCTATTTTTGCCGGTTTCTGTGAAATTGAAAATAGAAAAGTGTTAGAAGATTTAATTCAAACTGAAGATTTAAAGTCGACAAGTTATAAAATTGTTCATTTTGATTCAGACGACCGACGTGGAATTGATGTTGGTTTTATTTATGACTCAAATCGTTTTGAAAAAACTGCTGAAGAAAAATTAATTGTCAAAATTAACGGCGAACCAGATTTTCGGACACGTGACATTCTTCATGTAACTGGAAAAGTTTCAAATGGTGAAGAATTACATGTTTTTGTGAATCATTGGTCGTCGAGAAGAGAGGGACAAAAAGAAACAGAATACAGAAGAGTTGCAAGCGCCGAAACCTTACGTAAAAGAGTTGATGAATTATTGGCTGAAAACCCAGATGTAAATATTCTAATTATGGGCGACTTTAATGACACGCCTACAGACAAAAGCATTCGCGAAACATTACGTGGAAGAGCAATGTACGAACTTTCGAAAGGTGATTTGGTGAATTTTATGCTCTCAGAACAAAAAAATGAAGAAGGAACAATAGTTCATGATGGCGAATGGAATTTGGTGGACCAATTAATTGTTTCACAAAATCTGGTTAAAGAACAAGAGTTATATGTTGTAAAAAACAACGCACATATTTTGAAAAACGAAAAATTATTCTTTACTTTCAGAAACGGCGATCAAAAGCCAAGTGCTACTTACGGAGGAAATAAATATTATGGCGGATATTCAGATCATTTACCCGTTTATTTACTGCTAAATACAAAATAAAATGTTAGACAAAATATCTACAATTGAACCTGAGGGTTGGGACAAGGAAAAAATTATTGCTGAAATTCCGAAAATACAAATCGAAATTGCAGAATTGATTCGGAAACTTGCCGCTGAAAACAAGAGAGGATTGTTAATTGTTCTTCAAGGAATGGATGCTTCCGGAAAAGATGGACTTTTAGACACGCTGTTCCAGGGTGTAAATCCAGTTTGGATTAAAATTAATGGATTCGTAAAACCAACGGAAGAAGAATATGCACACGATTTTTTGTGGCGAATTCACAACGTTACTCCTAAAAAAGGAGAAGTTGGTGTTTTCGTTCGTTCACATTATGAAGATATTCTTGTGCCGTCTGTTTATGGTTTTATTGACAAAAAAACGATTGACAAGCGTTATGAGCAAATCAATCGTTTTGAAGAGCATTTGAAGGAAAACGGTATTGAAATCATCAAGTTTTATTTACACATAAGTAAAGAAAAACAAGAAGAAAAATTAATGGAACGTGTTAATGATATTCGCAAACATTGGAAACATTCAGACAGCGATTGGGAAACACGTGAACATTGGGACAAATTTATGCGTGTCTATGCGCAAATTTTCAAAAAATGTGCTCTAGTTCCGTGGCATATCTTACCAACAGACAAAAATTGGGTAAAAGAATATACTTCACTTATAATTGTTCGGGATACGCTAAAAAAAATG
The DNA here is from genome assembly GCA_031409255.1 of Crocinitomicaceae bacterium. Classification (GTDB taxonomy): domain Bacteria; phylum Bacteroidota; class Bacteroidia; order Flavobacteriales_D; family Crocinitomicaceae; genus Fluviicola. Next base: position 7,307 of record JANNWW010000042.1, on the reverse strand, counting down.
AACCCCAAATACCCAAAATTAATTAGTGAAAAATTCTTAACTACTACTACTACTACTACTAATTAACACTTTCAATAAACACTAATTATTACTAACATGGTATCTGAAGAAATAAATGTTTTAGACGAATTAAGTTCGGCTTCTAAATTACACAATTTAAATCAAGATGATATTCATCTTATCATGCTCGATTTTGCTAAACGTCTAACCCGTATTTTGCGTATTGAACGAATTAATGTGTGGTTGTTTAATTCAGATAAATCAGGAATGATTTCTATTGCTGAATTTGACCAGCGGAATGACAATTATTCGAAAGACAGTGTTATTACAAAAAAGGATTATCCAAATTACTTTAACTTATTAGCACATAATAAATTTATTTACATTCAAGATTGTTACACAAATGAGTTAGTTAGTGAAATGAAAGAAACTTATTTCAAGCCAAATGATGTTGTAACATTAGTTGATGTGCCGTTAAGAATTGGTGGGGAAATTTTTGGAGTAATGTGCTTTGAAAAAACGGGTCAAACAATCCGGAATTACACTGATCAGAACTTAAATTTCATGTATAGTATTGCAACAGTTTTGGGCTCAAATCTGGAAGCACGTTACAGGCGAGCAACTCAATTTAAATTAGATGAAATAATCAAAGAAAAAGAACTCTTAATTCAAGAAATAAATCACCGAGTTAAAAACAATTTTTCAGTTTTAGTTAGTCTTCTTCGATTGAATAAATCGATAATAGCCGATGCTAAAGTGCAATTTTTTTGTGATGAATTTGAACAGCGAATTTTTTCAATGCTTAAAATTCATGAACTGCTGCTAACTAAAAATCAGTTTTCTGAAATCAATTTAACTGATTATATTCAAGAACTAATTAAAGAATTTAAAAACTCAAATCCTATATTAGATTTAAGTTTCGATCTAAAAATTTCGAATATTGAACAAACATTCGATTCCAAAAGAGCACTTCACATTGGTATGATTTTAACTGAAATTTTTCTGAACTCAGTAAAACATGCGGTATCTAAAAATCAAAAACTTGTTTTTCACTTCGAAATATATTCCAAAGACGGATTCAATTTTATTAAAGTTGGTGACAATGGACCAGGTTTTGATTTTCAAGTAAACGAAGGTATCAGCTCACTTGGCCTTTCGTTAATAAAAAATTTATCTGAAACCATTGAATGTGAAATTAGAACACCTTCAATCGGCGATTCTTCTTACGAACTAACCTTCAAATAGTGAAATTTTTACTTATAATACTCTCTTTTACATTCGTTACTTGTGTTAACGGACAGAACGCAATAACAGGCACGTGGTTTGGGAATTTAGAAATTCAAGGTACTCAACTTCCACTTGTTTTACATGTTTCAAATAACAGCGGAACTTTTACGTCAAGTATTGATAGCCCTTCTCAAAAAGCCTTCGGAATGATTGCAGATGAAACTCATTTCGATAGTAATATGCTTCATTTTAAAATTAAAAACATAAACGCTTCATTTTATGGAAACGTATCCTCAAATGAAATTGTGGGTGAATTTACTCAAAATGGGAATAAACTTCCGCTAACGTTTTATCGTGAGAAAAAAGAAGTTCTTATTCAAAAGAAACCCCAAGAACCTACACTTCCAATTCCATACTTCGTTCAGGATGTTAGTTTTGTAAATAAAAAAGCTGGAATTATTTTAAAAGGAACATTAACAAAACCAAGTAAAAAAGGCAATTTCCCAGTTGTGGTTTTAGTTTCAGGAAGTGGGCCGCAAAATCGCGATGAGGAATTACTCGGACATAAACCATTTTTAGTTTTGGCTGATTATTTAACTCGAAATGGAATCGCTGTTTTGCGCTACGATGATCGCGGAGTTGGTGAGTCGGGTGGTGTTTTTTCCATAGGCACTACTCTTGATTTTGCGGATGATGCGAGTTCGGCTGTCGATTATTTGAAATCAAGAAAAGATTTTAAAAAATCAAAAATAGGAGTGATCGGTCACAGCGAAGGCGGGTTAATTGCACCAATAGTCGCAACTTCAAATCCGAAAGTTAATTTTGTTATTCTTTTAGCTGGAACTGGCGTTAATGGAGCTGAAATCATTGAGCTTCAGTCGGTATTAATAGCAAAAAGCACCAATCCAAACATGACTCAATTAGAAATAGATCAGAGCAATGAGCTAATTCGAGGAATGACTAAAATCATAAATGATAATAAGCTTGACCCAGCTAAATGTCAGCCCGAAATGCGTTTGTTTTTCAATCGAGTGTTAAAAGATAGTATTTCTGTCATTGAAAAAGAAACAGGAAAACCTTTTGATGAAGCAATTGAAGATTATGTACAGCAATTCTCTTCTCCATGGATGATGACTTTTCTTACTTTGGAACCAAAAGATTATTTGTCTAAATTAAAAGTTCCAACTTTGGCGTTGAATGGCTCGAAAGATTTACAAGTTGATCCGAAACAAAATTTAGTTGAAATTGAGAGATTGGTAAAATCAAATGGAAATTCATCTATCACAGCAATCGTACTCCCTCAAATGAATCATTTATTTCAAACATGTACAAAATGTACGATCGAAGAATACAGTGAATTGGAGGAAACTTTTTCTCCATTGGCGATGTCTGAAATTAAGCTCTGGTTGAGAGAGCAATTAATTATCAAATAACACCATTATTGTATTGAATTTTTTTAATATTTTTTTATTGTTTTGCCGCACTAGCTTTGGTTATGGTTTATTTTCATCAAGTGTATAATTACATGACTACGTAATTTGTTCGACTATTTTTTAAACAAAGAAATTCCTTATTTAAAGCTTTCGGTTCATTCCTTTTGAATACCTTTACAAACGATGAAAACCCAATTTGCAATTCAAAAACCCATACTCAAACGCTTAGAAGAATTGGGTTACACTAGTCCAACTCCTATTCAAAATTCTTCGTGGAAACATTTAATTGAAAAACACCAAGATTTTGTAGGTCAAGCACATACAGGATCTGGAAAGACAATTGCTTACGCTGTTCCTTTGCTTCAACGATTGGAATCGAAAGACAAAGATGTTCAAGCATTAATATTAGTTCCTACTAGAGAATTGGTGAATCAAACTGCTAAAACAATATTTAAATTATCGAAACATTTAGAACCTGTTTTCATTGAAAAAATAATTGGCGGAGAACAAATTGATGACCAGATTTACCGCCTGAAACGTCCAACTCAAGTAATTGTTGCTACACCTGGCAGACTGTTGGAATTACTTCAAAAAAACGCAACCAATCTTCGCCGAGTAAAGACCATTATTTTAGATGAAGCGGATGAATTGTATGCGAAAGGTTTCATGAAAGACATCGACAAAATTTTAGCTCTCACGAATGATTTTCATAAAAAATGGTTGTTTTCCGCCACAATTCATGGTGAATTAAATACTTGGATTCGTAAAACATTGAAAAGTGATGCGCCAAAAATAACAGTTGCAACAAATGATGTCATTAATCCAAACATTGAACACCAATACATTGAATGTTTGAAAGAAGAAAAACCAATGATGCTTCTTGAGTTTTTAACAACAATGAAGAAAGCACGCGGAATTGTATTCTGTAGAACAAAAGGAGATGTAGAATACATTGCTCGATTCTTAGGTGAACACGATAAAAAAGTGGTTACAATTTTTGGGGAATTGAACATGAAAGAACGAGAGAAAGCGCTTCGTCAATTTCATCAAGGAACTTTTCAGTATATTGTTGCATCAGACATTGCTGCTCGCGGAATAGATTTCGAAGATTTGAGTTTTGTTTTGCATTACCAACTCCCAGATGATCCTGATTATTATACACATAGAAGCGGAAGAACTGCTCGCGCAGGAAAACGAGGAATTTCTATCAGTTTGGTTGAAGCTGTTGAACGTAAAAAATTACGTTACATTCAAGACTTGTTATCAATAGATTTTATTCAGTTGTAGTAAAAAATTATTTTACTTCGTATACCCAAGCTCCACTTGCAATTGCCTGAACACTTGCTAGTTCTGAAATCGCCGCATCTTTTGATGCAAATCCTTTCGCACTAACTCGGTAACTTCCAGCTTTGTCTTCAATTGAAGAATTTGAAAATCCGTTTGCAGCTAATTTATTTGCTAATCGCTGTGCATTTGCTTTAGATCCGAATGAACCTGCAATAATATGGAATGGAAGCGAGCGGTCTATTTCTGCGATTGAAGAACTAGAAGAACTAGTTTCTTTTCTTCTTTGTTTAGGTTTAGGCGAAACAGATATTTGCTTTGGTTTTGAAACGACTTTAACTGGTTTGGCAGGAGGTGGATTTTCAACAACAACTTCTTCTGGAACTTCTTCTAGTTGTTCCTCAGGTATTTGCACCTCTTCAATTGGTTCTTCTTTTATGTTTTCAGGTTTTCCATTCGAATTTAATTCTTTGTCTTCGTTTGCTGGAACAGCCGTTGAGTCAGAACTTGAATTGTCGCCTGTCCATTGAGCTAAAATCGGAAAATCATTTTTCAATGAATCAAATTTTACGGCAACAAAGGTTCCTGCTCCTAAAACAAGAACTACAAATCCCCATAAAACATAAGTTAAAACTGATTTTTTAGATTTTTTTTCTTTTTCTGGCTTGGGAGTTTTTACATCAGCTTTTGGTTTTTCTTTAACTGCAGGCTTAACAACTTTTACTAAAGGAATAATTTCTTCTTCAATTGGTTTTGAAACTTGTTCTACTGTTGATTTAATTAAAATTTGCTCAGGAATTTCTTCAATTTGAACAGGTGTTTCATTTTTTTGTGTTTCTAGAACTGGTTCAATACTGTTTGAATCCTCAACAATTGGTTCAATAGTCGCTTTTTCATTTAGAATTTCATCTAAAGAATTTTCTATAATTGGTGTAGAAATTGTTTCAGGTTCAGTAACTTCATTTGAAATTTCAAGTGGAATAGCTGCTTCAATATTTTCAATTTCCTCTTTAACTTCCTGAATAGGTGGAACTTCTTCATGAATAACAATTGACTCGATTGGTTTAATTTCAGAAATTGTTTCAAGTTCAATTTTCTCGACAATTGTTTCAACCGGACTTTCAATTACTACTTCTTCAACAATAGGAATAGGAGCTAACGGAACCTCTTCAACTGAATTTTCTTCAATAGCTTTAATTTCCTCTGTTTTCCATTGAACAAAATCTATATCACCAGCAACTTTGTTGAAAGAACCGAATTGAAACATATCGTATGAATCGCCTTTATCTAATTGTGCTTGAACTTCGCGAACAAATTTGGAAACCAAATTCTTTGCATCATTTAATTCCAAACCTTCTTTTTCTGCAATATGTTTCGCCAAAGTTCCATCGTCGTGTTTCATGTAATTCATAAACATGATTTCGCCTGTAGATTTATTAACAATATTCAATGCTCCCAAACCTGGGATAACTAACATGTTAATTTCTGATAAAAGTTGAAGTAAGTATTTGTTCATTTCTGAAATTTGAATTCGAATTTACATAATTTATCCAAACATTCCCTTAAATGTATCTGAATGTTTTAATCGGATGCCTTTTTCTGAGTTTTCGACCATGCAAACTTCATTTACACTGTCGTGTTCAAGAAACAAAACCCATTCATTATCTGCAGCTTTTTGAAGGAATTCTTGTTTTTCACTTAAAGTTATGAGCGGTCGCGTATCATAGCCCATCACATAAGGAAGTGGAATATGACCCGTGCTTGGAAGTAAATCAGCCATAAAAACCACTGTTTTACCTTTGTAATGAATATGAGGAATCATCATGCTTTCGGTATGTCCGTCTACAAAAAGCACATCCATATTTTTAAAAATAGTATTTGTGTAATTTGAATTTCGATTCACAAAATTCAACTGTCCAGATTCTTGAATAGGAAGAATATTTTCTTTTAAAAAAGAAGCTTTCTCCCGCATGTTTGGTTCAGTTGCCCATTGCCAATGTTGTTCTGTGCTCCAATACTTCGCTTTTTTGAAGACTGTTTCTAATTTTGTGCGATCGTTGTTCCATTTTACACCTCCACCACAATGATCAAAATGAAGGTGTGAAAGAAAAACATCTGTAATTTCATCTAAACCAAAACCTTTTGAATTCAAACTTTGTTCGAGTGTTTTGGTATCAGATAAGTGATAATGAGAAAAGAATTTTTCAGTTTGTTTATCTCCAATCCCGGTGTCGATTAAAATTAATTTTCCGTCGTTTTCTATTAATAAACAGCGCATAGACCAAGTACATAAATTGTTCTGATCTGCCGGATTTGTTCGTTCCCATAAAGATTTAGGTACAACACCAAACATTGCGCCTCCATCTAATTTAAAAGTACCGGTTTCAATTGTATGAATTTTCATAATTATTTAATTGTTAAACAACATATTGCTATAATTACAGCAGCAAGTCCGATCATTTTTTGTGTTTTTGTTGACTCTTTAAACACGACTATTCCTAAAAAAGCCGAAAGCGCCACAACTCCAACACTAGCAATTGCAATTACTGTTGCATCTGAAAATTTTGAAGTAGAATAGGAGCAGACCAAGAAATAAATGGAGAAATAATTCGGAATTCCAAGCACAATTCCTGCCAGAACATTTTTAATATGGAAGCTTCTCTTTTTACGAATCCATTCGGTAATTAACCATGTTAAACCAATAATGCCAGCCGAAAGAAAGCCAAAAGCAGTAAACAATGATTTGGGATAATCTTTGATATAATATTCTTGTACAATGTTCAATAAAACATCTAAAGTTGCGCTTCCAACAAAAAGAAAGAGCAAAATTCCATACTTGCGTTTTTCTGTTTGGCCTTTTTTTCTTTCGAAAGCAAGTAAATACACGCCAACAACAGCTAAAGAAAAACCAATTGTTTTAAAAATACCTAAATTTTCTTTGTAAAGAAATAGAAACACAATTGCACTTAAAGCTAATGACATTTTAACGGCAACCGAAGTAATCCCCATTCCGTTTTTCTGAGAACTAATTCCTAGGCAAATAAACAATGAAATGAGTAATACTCCGATGATTAAAACCCAGGGTAAAAGTCCGCTTGAATTGAAAAGAGCCAGATCTGGAGTGTTTCCAAAAACAATTGAACCTGCAATAAAACAAATGAAATAATTAAAGACTACAGCTTGAGGTAAATCAATTTTAAATCGTTCAAATGAACGAAAAATCAGGAATAAAGAGGACGAACAAACAATTGTTCCGGCTAACTCAAACATGCGTAGAAGTTAATTTTATCTGTACCACTTTTCAGTTCTTTTATTGAATTATATTTTTTCAAGATTGGTGCTTTTTTTCCGCTTTTGAAAGTA
>JANNWW010000041.1:0-5739 GCA_031409255.1 Crocinitomicaceae bacterium | reverse complement strand
ATAATAAACAGACTGCGAAAACATTGGTATATTAGCTCCAAGATGCGGACTATCAAAAGGAACATACAATCTAGTATGGTGATGTTTCCCTCCGTTATCCATGTGATTTTTTTCTAATTTCTTCAATGCATACCTAGAGATTTGACCTCCCATACTGAATCCCATAACTACATTTTCCCAATCTTCTTTTGGATAATCATCCCATTTTTTCCAGTTCACCCATTCAATGAATTCAGCAATAGCATCCCCACTGTATTCTAAACTTTCATAACCTGGATTTAATTTACAAAAAATCACGTCATATCCTCGTGAGGCTAATTCATCTAATAATCCACCAATATTAAATTGATTAAAGTAAGTAACCATTGCTACGGGTTGAATTGCTGGTCTATATGGAGGGATTATAATAATTGGTCTTCTAAATTTTTTCCACCCATTTCCACAACCGATCAATCCTCCGTATTTTATTTCTAAACCATTGGAGGCAGTCCAAGTACTTGTATAATCCCAATTTGTTGATTTTTCTAATATCTTTTCATCAATATCAGTTGTTATATAAAAGGTTAAAGTGTCGTGAAATAAAGTATCGTTTTTTGTGAAATCAATTGCTAGATACCCAATAGTTGAATCTAAAAGTCTATCATATAGAATTTTATTATTTACGGAATTAAAATCCTGAAATCCATTTCCAAGGTTAATTCTCAAATGTAAATTAGAAATATCTGGACTATGGCTAATCATTTCAGGTGTATAAACTAAATATGCTTCTTTATAACCATTATAAGGGTACATGTCCAAAATCGAACAACTTTTAATTGTTTTTGATTCATATAATTGTTCCTGAGAAATAGTTGGAACTAATTGTTGATTTACGATTGAATACCAATTTGAATTCTCCATGAATTCAGGTTTAATATTAGATATTGAATGATAAAGAAATCCAAATGGTAAATATAATTCATCACTGTCAGGTGAACTAAATCGTTCAATCGAAGTCATAATAGAATCGTAAACAGATGTGTGCTTTTGAACATTATACAAATAAGTTGAATCATCATAACACCAACTTAAACTTGTATACATGAAAAAATATTTCACAAAATCATGAACTTGACTGTAATTATTATTTAGTTGATCTGAAAACTCTTGAGATTGCTCTAAACATCTATTTGCCAAAGCATGACCATAAATGTTTTTATCTAAATTTCCTAATATTATATCAACCGCCTTTCTTGGATTTTCTTCAAACAATGTATCACTTTGCCCCCATCCATGCACTCCCACGCAGATGAAGAAAATAAATAGCCAATGTTTCATGTCTATTTATTTTTCGTTTGTAATAATAGAATTTGCTCTTGTTGTACTTTTAATAATTCAGATTGGGTTTTCAATAATTCTTCTTGTTTTTTCAAGTTTTCTTCCATTTGAATCATGTAAAGTGTCATTTCTTCCACTTTTTCTAACAAGATTTTATTACCCTCGCCTAAATTCAATCCATTTTCTTTAATCTCTTCTGCACTTGGAACGTTAGGTAAATGTTTGTTCTCCAAAATAAACTGCTTTACTTCCGAAAGTGGACGTAATTTGTAAGTTGGCTCAAAGACATAATCTGGCCATGATGTCTCTAAGTTTACTTTAATTTCACGGGCATATAACAAACCATCATTATTCAATTGCATTAATTTTTGACCTTGATTTTCAATTAATAAAGGAATGTGTAAAGGTGTTAATACACTAGTATTAGTTTTGATATGTAAATATGCTCCAATTGTAGTTGGATCTGCTGAACCAATAGCAATTCTATTTGAATAAGATGTGCCTCTAACATCTAAATTTACTCTTGGAGTTGCAGTTCCAATTCCAACAAAAACTTGAGGGCATCGTACATATATTTTATTTAGTCCATTTGACCAAGTTGGATTGGGGAATAATTTAGGATTTCCATTTTTATCCAAACACTCATAAGGATCTAATGCTTCTGCGTAAACTAAGCTTTTTAAAGAACCTCCTTTTTTCAAGTTACCCAATGAATCGACAACAACAACTTCGTCATTTGAATTAGTATCTGTAACTAAACTTGAAAAGTTAATACTCCCATTAGTAAACTTAACATTTCCAACAACTTCCAATTTTTCAGAAGGTGAATTAGTTCCAATTCCAACGTTCCCCAAATTACCACTGTTTATGATTGTGTTTTGATTAAATGACGACATTGAATTGAGGTACAAAGGTTGACTTATTGAAGCAATTTCATTTCGTGTTCCATCTGTAGGATTATATCCTTCCATTAACATTCCACTATTACGAAATAACAACCGATCTTTAGCCATCGCAACATCTGAAATGATAATTTCTTGTGTTGTTACTGTTCCATTAAAAATTCCGTTTCCATTGACTTCTAACATTTCTGTTGGCAATAATACTCCTATTCCAAGTTTGTATGGAGTATATAATTGATTTACACCATTCAAAGTGAAATAAGATGATGATGGTAAAGTTCCAAAAGTTCCATTTCCCAAAAGTACTTGATTAGTATTTCCAGTAAACTGAGTACGCTGAACTAAACCATTTGCATCTGTTGTTAAAAATCCTGAACCTGTTAATCCAAGTCCTAACATGTAAAACTGACCATTTCCATCAATTCGAAATCGTTCGAGATTGTTTGTTTTAAAAATTAATGGCTGATTTGTAGTACTTCCAATAAAAGTTGTTGAAGAAGCATTTGAATTACCGTCTAGTCTCCAATTGTTTCCTTGTGAATAAGTAAATAAAGTAGTTGTTGTAGCAATAAAAAGAAGAGATAGACTTCTTAAGTTAGATAGTTTTTTCATAAGTTTTATAATTTAGTTTTATTTGATGTATTTCATTAATTCATTTTTTCTTTTATCGTATTCTTCTTGAGTTATGATTTGAAGATCTAGTTTTTCTTTTTCTTTTTTCAATTCTTGAATTGCTTCATCACTCGTCATTCCTTTCCCAATGAGTTCTTTAGTTTTTAATGCATTTTCAAACTCAAAAGTGTACCCTCGTCCAAAAAAACCTAAATGCGTGTACATTTTCACAAAATATCCAGTACTGCTGTTACCTAATACTGTGAAGCCTGCTATTTTAACTTCTTGACCACTGCAACCTACACCCAGTTTACCATCATTACTTGAACAATAGCAAAAAGAATTATTACAAGCAGAATATGGTAAGCCAATTTTAATTTTATCTCCTGCTTTATAAATCTCACCATCTGAAGCTAGATAAGATGAATAAGTCGTAAATATTTTATCAGGTTTTTTTAATTCACCATATTTTAGTTCTTGAGAAAAACTATTCAAGTTAAATAGAAATAAAATAGCATTTATTAAGAAAATACTTTTGTAAATAAATTTCATAGCAATTGAATTAACAAAAAAGACCATAGAATAATGACTATGGTCTTAATTTTTATTTTACTTTTCGAATATTGATTTCAACTTTTTTTCCAGAATAAAGAAAACTATTCGTTGAAGTGAATATCATTTTATTTAGTCCATGTTTTTGAACTTGATATTTTCCTGAAATATTGTATAAAAAATAATCTAATGAATCTAAATCAGAAGCATTACATTCCAAGCATTGCTGCTGATAATTCAATTGAAAGCTTTTTCCTTTATCTTGAAATTGCCAGTTGAAGACCGCATCTTGATTGTCCCACATCCAAATTGTACTTGGCACTGAATCATAAATATCGACATTTTGGGAAACTGTCCAATTACCAAAGAATTGAGATTTTGTTCCATCGACATAAATATCAACAACTTGCCATTTTTCTTTTTTCATTAAACGATTGGAAAATCGTTTTTCCTTGTTGCAAGAAAACAAGATGAAAATTGATACGAAATAAACTATTGCTCTCATATTTATTGAATTACTAGTTGCTTCATTTTTGTACCTTGTAAAGTATAGACTTTAACAAAGTAAACACCTTTTGAAATTCCATTTAATTCTAATACAGATTGAGATGATTCAGCTGTATTAACTTTAGAATAAATCAATTTACCTGTCATATCGCTTACTTCAATACTATAATTTGTTGTATTGTATCCTGATAAAATTACTGTAGCATCTGAAGTTGTTGGATTTGGATATAAACTAAAATCCCAATTCAAACTTTCTTCAAATTCTTCTTCATTTTGAACATTATTTGCTTCCAAATCAAGAATTCTTTTGGTAGGTAAATTGGCTAAATATGAAGGTGCATTTGTATTTGTACCTTTGCAAAATCCTTTAACATATGTAAAGTCTGATTCAGGCATTGGGTCTGAAAAATTTAGAACAGGACTAATTGCAAGTAACGATTGTGGGGTTATAATTGATTCTGGATTCACAGTGATTAAGTTTCCAGCTAAAAAATTCACATTGTAACCGTTATTCACATTGATATTACCATTAATTAATATTTGATCCCACGCTTGACAAGTATAGGTGTTTCCTACTAATTTACATCCATTTATTTGGCTTCCATTAAAAGTTGTATTTCCAAAAGTTAAATTTTCATTGTATTGATTTATATCGCCGATTGAATTTGCAAGATTTGGAAACAACTCTACATTACTTAATTCAATATTACCTTCTTTTATATCATATGTAAAGACATAAGTGTATTCATGAAGAGCACCATTTTCATGAGCACCCGTATAAGTTACATCAATCATTAATTTAAGTTGAATATTAATTTTACTCCAAATTGACCTTGTTAACGTATCAGCTGAATAAGGCTGAAAAGTATTTGTTATTAATGGGTCAGAAATTTGCTCTTCAATTGAACCTAATTCAATAACCATATTTTTAAAAGCATCAAGTGGAATAAACCCACTATTATATTCAACTGTATCTTTATTATAAGTAAAGTAACTTGTCGATATATTTGGATTAACAAATTCATATAATTTCTGCTTACTATATGTATTTATTTTATTAGATAATAGATTTACAGAATTATCAAAAACTTTAAAATTAAAAGATGGAGTTAATGGTGTTGCATTGTTAATTACTTTAAAGATATACATAGCTGAAATATCTTTTTTAACAATATTCAGTTTTGGATTAAATGTATATTTCAAATCATCCTTAAGTTTAAATTGAAGATGGTTTGTGATTTTTATCAAATTTGGGTCAGGTATTTCAACTTCTGACTTTTTACTTTTTAATAATTTGGGCGATTCTAACAGTGCGAATACTCCTAATGCTTCATTGTAAATAGGATATTTACTAAATTCAGTTAATGGAGGGTTACCAGTCCCCTCTGATCCATAAGTGCCTGGAGTGTAAAAGTAAGGACCATCAAGATCAGTATCTTTTATCAATTGTCCTTGAAAATGCATTTCAGAAAATGTTGCAGTTGGTGTTACTGGAGCTGAGGGCAAATCTTGTTTTTTAAATTTTTCACTGAAAAAAGAATTTATTTCTTTTGACAATGCTTCTTTTGCACTTTTTTTAATTTTTTCAACATTAATTATTGTATCTGCAATTGTATCATTTCCAAATTCTACTGTATAAAATTCATTTACTTGGTTAGATAAACCACCAATCCAATTTGAATTTAAAACAGAGGATACCAATGAACTTCCACCCGATAGAACTATTGATTTGAATGCTTTAATTACAAATGCATATCTGTCTAATTGCTGGTTGTGTTCATTCACTTGCGCTAATTTAGCTCGATAAGCATCAATTTTTGCTTCATAATCGTCTACTAAATAGTCCAAA
>JANNWW010000040.1:0-5344 GCA_031409255.1 Crocinitomicaceae bacterium | reverse complement strand
AAAAACTATTTCTTTTAAAACAGTATCTCACTCGTCTATTTTCTTCGAAATAGCTAGCTATTCCTCATAAAACGAGTCTCAGATCTACTATTTTAAAATAAATTCTGAGATGAATTTAGAATCGAACTCAGGTTTTAAGCTTTGTTTTGATACTTTTTTCGATTAATTGACACTTTTCAACTTTGATTTATGTGTAATTTCGCTAAGTGAAAATTGCGTTTATAAATGGAAGTATGAGCTGGGGCGGTTTAGAAATGAACCAACTCAAAAATGCATTGTGGATGCGTGAGCGCGGGAACGAAGTTTTTGTATTCGGAATAGTTCGTTCTCGAACAGAAGTTTTTTGTACCGAAAATAACCTTGATTTTATTTCTATTTTGACCCACAGAAAATACTACGATTTTTCTGCCGCTACTCGTTTGAGAAGTTTGCTCAAAGAGAAAGAAATTGAACATGTAATTATTCGTCATGTAAATGATATGAGCGTTTGCGCGCTTGCAAAATTTTGGGGAAAATCGCGTTTCAAACTCCATTATTTTATGGAAATGCAACTAGGTGTTAAAAAACGGAACCTTTTACATACTTTGCGCTTTGGGCAGTTAGACACGTGGAGTTGCCCGCTTGAATGGTTGAAAACACAAGTTGAAACCATGACTAAAGTCAATAAAAATAAAATTGTTTTTATTCCAACGGCTACGGACACCGAACAGTTCTCTAAGACAATGTCTAAAGACGAAGCGAGAAAGTTGCTGAATATTGAAACAGAAAAATTACTTCTTGGTATTGCTGGGCGCTTTGATCCGCAGAAAGGACAACTACTTTTGCTTCGAGCTCTGGCAAACCATGCCAAATCTGATGTAGAAGTTTTGTTTTTGGGAGAAACAACCTACAACGAAGGCAACTCATATTTCGATGAATTACAAGATTTTATTCTGAAAAACAATCTTTCTACGCGCATTTATTTTAGACCTTTCAGAAAAGACATTGAAGTTTTTTACAAGGCAATTGACGCATTTGTGATGGCAAGTAAGGCAGAATCTATTGGAATGGTTACCATTGAAAGTATGGCAAGTGGAACACCCGTAATTGGTTCTAATGCAGGCGGAACCGTTGAACTTTTAGAAAATGGAAACAACGGCTTTTTGTTTACTTCAGAAGATCCCAAAGCTTTAGGTGAAATAATTGATGCTTTTGCAAAAAACAGCACGTGTTTTTCGGCCAATCAATTGCAGGAATCTGTTTCAGCTTTCAATAAAATAAAGGTACTTCCACTCATTGAAAATCGCTTAATGTATACGGCAAAAAAGTAGTTATTTTTTAACCAACCATTTTGGTAAAATGAGTGCGCCAATTATCAAATACGGATAATAACTAATTAAGCGCCAAAAAACAGCAAGTGTTCCTAATAAAATTAAACTCGAAGAATAATCGCTGAGTAATTCTGCAAACGCCCATTCGGCAACTCCACTTCCACCCGGTGTGGGTGAAATTCTAAGAAACATCCAAAGAATAAATTGCTTCATGAAAAGTTGTAAATGTTGCAATAATCCGAGTGAAAAAAATGCGTGTAGGATACAATTAATAACAAAAAACCGCGATGACCATGATATAATTGTAGACAGAAAAATCTTTCCCCAAAAAGCTGTTTTTTCTTTTTTAAATTCTTGAGCCGTTTCCTGAATATCTCTTCCGAATTTCAAACTACGCATGTGGAAACGTTTCAAAAAATTAATTTTATTAATCAATTCAGCTATTTTCAAAAACAAAACTGGATAAAGAAATAGGGTGGTAAAGAGTAAAAAACAAAGTAGTGCAAAAAGCGAGAAACCAGTCCAAAACACAAAACTTAAATGTGAAATGTTGCCATTATTGGGAAATAATTCGGTTGATGGAAGTAATAAAAACAGAAGTGGAATGAAAATAACGTAAAACAAATTGTCAAAAAAAGCAGTCAAAATTACCATTGCTGTTGCTTTTCCGAGTTCAATTTTTTCCCGATTCAAAATGAACATTGCAACAGCTGCTCCGCTCACAACTCCAGGTGCCAGCGCAGATGCAAATTCCCAAAGCATAATAACAAAAAACGAGCGTTTGAAGGTTAACTTCCCGCCCGAGAGCATGCGAATGCGCCACATGTAAGCCAAATCGCGCCCAAACATTCCTACTATTGCGAGAACTAGCCAAAACAATACATGTAAGTTCCAATCTGTTTTTTGAAGAATATCTGTAGCTGTTTGTTTCGAATAGTTTCCTTTTTTATTCGGAATGAATTCGGTAATTAATGTGTTGTCTATTTTACCATTTTTATTTCCATCTACCCATGAATATGTTCCCTCACCAGAATTTACTTTAATGAATTCTATTTGTGAGAAATTGCGAATTAATAAAAAGGTTGTGATAAATAGTGCAAAACCAACTGCTAAATAAATTTGCCATTTTTTAAATAGTTTCGCAGTGTTTACAGACATTTATTTGCGGTCTAAGCTTTGTTCTACTTCCCAGTTTCCTTTCAGTTTTTGGCTCAGTTTGAAATAATATACGTTTTCAGCTTGCCTGTTTTCAGCACTAGAACCACTTGTCCATTCTCCGTTTCCATCCAAATCTTCGATACAACGAATGGTATAATTGCCCGGAATTAAACGTTCAAATCGAATCGAATTTTCATCCGTATTTTTTGTTTTGGTAGCAATGGTTTTTGTTCCATCAACCAATTGAACAATATATTTTCCTTGAAAATTAGAGAAATTTAATTTTAAAATTGCCAATTCTTCTTCCGTTAAAACCGAAAAACTTTGTCTTGAAGAATCAGATGAAGAAAATTTGCCCTCAACGGCAGTTGCATTTGAAAATAAGGAATATGCCCCCGACCAATTACTTGAAATTGGTATTGAAAATCCATCTTCATTTTCTAGAACTTGAATTTGTTCTATTGTTGCGCCTTTAGAAACGGTAATTTTTTCTTTTTGAATTGTCTTAATTCGATCGTTGTATTCAACGCGAAGTGTATCCCCCGTTCGAAATTGAACTAGATTGAATTTTGGTAATAATTTTCCAAGCTTCGTATTTGCAGATTTTACAACAGTGTCTGAATCTAAAATAAAAGAATAAGATGCAGTATTAGTTGGAAGAAAAGCAAGCAAAGAATCTGAGTTATACGATTTGAGAATCTCTAATTCGTTGCCATTAATTTTGGTGGTTTTTACATTTTTCCCGCTTAATATAACTTTACCAGGCTCCAGAATTTGAACTGAAAATTTAGTCTCGGTGGTTTTTTCTTTGAAAAACGACAGTATATTGTTAGAAGAATCTGTTGTTAAAACACTTTTTGAAAAAGCAATTTTTTCGTTTTCCTCTTGTTTTGAATTTTTATTTCCATCAACAAAAGCAAAAATACCGAACGAACTGTTTTCAGGTAAATAAGAAAAGTGAAAGTTACCGTTTTTATCGCTGCGCGTTTTAAATTTGGGCGAATCTAAATTCGGATTTTGACCTTTTTCGAAGAGATAAATTGTTGCATTTTGAAGAACCGAATTAGAAAACGCGTCTATACATTTTCCATCAATTTTTGCTGAATCAATTAGCATTCCAGTTGAAAACACAAACTGATGAATGGTATCGTTTTTTTCAGTTAAATCGACCACCGTTCCGTCGAGCGTAATCGAATACGTAGTATTTGGCGCCAATTGCTCTGCCCATTTAATAGTTATGTTTTTGTTTTTTTGTTCCACACTAATTGTTCCACACGAAGGATTCATTTCAACCGTTTTACTGGGATCTTTCAATGTGAAATATTCGTTGAAAGTGACTGTTAATTCGCTTCCCATGAAAGTGATTGCACCTTGCTCGGGGTTTTGTTTTCCTGCTACAGGTTTAGGTGCGGCATCATCTTCTTCGCCTCCCGAAAGAGGTTGAATTTCAGCACAAGAGCCTAAAAAAAGCGAAAATATCAGAAAGAGTTTTCCGCGAGCCATGAGCATAATTCTGTTAAATAATCGAAATCGGTTTGATCAAAATCATTGAGTTTATCGGAATCAACATCCAAAACACCAAGCACAGCTCCATTTTTAATAAGTGGAATCACAACTTCGCTTTTAGAAGCCGAGCTACAGGCAATGTGTCCAGGGAATTCATCCACATTAGGAACGAGAATTCCTTTTTTTTGTTCCCACGAACTTCCGCAAACACCTTTTCCTTTGCGAATGCGCGTGCAAGCAACCGGACCTTGAAATGGACCTAATACCAATTCGTTTTCCGTTTCAACCAAGTAAAAACCAACCCAAAAAAAGTCGAAAGCACTTTTCAAAGCTGCTGAAACATTTGCCAGATTAGCCGTTAAATTTATTTCACCCGAAACCAAAGCTTTGATCTGGGGGAAAAGTTCGGAATAGATTCCTGCTTTTGTTTCACTTGAAAAAATGAGTTCTTCAGCCATAAAGCAAAAATAGGTATTTCTATGAAATAAAAAATGGAGAACAATTACTCATTCCCCATTTTATATAGTTTGTTTTTACTTAGAAATTTACTTTGAACTCTACTCGACGGTTTTCAGCGCGTCCTGCTGGAGTATCATTTGTTGCTTTTGGCTGTGTGATTCCGTATCCCTTTGGAGTTAAACGACTTGCGTAAACACCTTTCGTTACTAAATATGCTTTTACAGCTTCTGCGCGTTTTTGAGAAAGTGTTAGGTTTTTTGCAGCATCACCTTGGTTATCAGTGTGACCATTGATTTCTAACAAGTAAGACGGGTTTTCAATCATTATTTTCACTACGTTATCCAAAATTCCGTAAGATGTTTTCTTGATTATATCTTTTCCAACTTCGAATTGAACACCTTTTAATGCTTGCTCAAATACTTTGATTGTTTCTTCTTTGATTTCAGGGCAACCTCCGTTCAAAGCAACTCCAGCTACTTTCGGACATTTGTCGTCTTTGTCAGCAATTCCATCTCCGTCTGTATCAGGACAACCTTTCATTGACGATATACCTATTACTGTCGGACAAGCATCTTCAGCGTCAGTGATTCCGTCGCCATCAGCATCTGGGCAACCCATCATTAAAGCCAATCCCTTAACTGTTGGACATTTATCATCTGCATCTAAAACACCATCCCCATCTGCGTCCGGACAACCCATTGCTGTAGTTAAACCTTTCACTTCCGGACATTTATCTTCAGCATCCGTTACACCATCGCCATCTTTGTCTGGGCATCCAGCTAAGTTTTTATCACCCACAACACTTGGGCATTTATCCAAATAGTCAGCAGTTCCATCTTTGTCTGTATCTACGGGGCAACCCTATAAATCACCTGTCTGAACTGATGGTCTGTAGGTGATCAGTTCGCTGC
>JANNWW010000039.1:0-2273 GCA_031409255.1 Crocinitomicaceae bacterium | reverse complement strand
ACATCACAAGCAACCAAAAGTGGTTTTTTTCCTTTTTTATTTTTTAGGTAGTTAGCTAGTTTCCCTGAGAAAGTAGTTTTTCCAGAACCTTGAAGTCCAGACATTAAAACAATCCCTGGATTACCTTGAATTTGAATTTCGGATTCGTTTCCGCCCATCAATTCGACCAACTCTTCGTGACAAATCTTTGTCATTAACTGTCCAGGAGAAATTGCAGTTAAAACATTTGCACCAATTGCTTTGTCCTTAACTCGAACCGTGAAATCTTTTGCTGTTTTGAAATTAACATCGGCATCTAATAAAGCCCGACGCACTTCTTTCAAAGTTTCAGCTACGTTAATTTCAGTAATTTGCCCCTGACCTTTTAATACTTTAAAGGCCCGTTCAAACTTATCGGTAAGATTTTCAAACATTTTTTTTTGTGTTATTTACGACTACAAAGATAGCTTTCAGACTTGTAAAAGGAAAGTGAATAGTGAAATTTCATGCTTCGAACAAATAAAACCAATTTACTATTGTCTTAAAGTGGCTTAGAAATAATAGTTTAAGCCAACTGTCAAAAACACTAACTAATTGATTTATTAAGTTTTGAGTTCTTTTTACTGTATGCGAAGTAGACAATTAAACCAACTAATAACCAGATGGTGAAAGCAATCCAATTTTGCAATTCAACTTGCGACATCATGTATAAACAAGAAAGTAGTCCGAGCAAAGGGATTAACGATAAATTTCCTTTAAAAGTGGCGTAAATCATGAAAAAACTGAATAAAATAAAAATCCAAGACGGAATTTTTTGCGCAAAATTATTGAAGCCAGAAAAATACAGTTGGTCATTTTTCAATCCAACATTTTCAAAAGCTGTAATTGCATCTATTGCAGGTTTTTGATTGAAATACATCTCTAAATCGTCTTGCATGAGTTGAATTCCTGTTTCATCGTATCCTTTTAAGAATTCCAACAATCGGTTTCGTTCATTATCTGTTAATTCGATTGCTTTTTTTGCAGTTGATTTGATTCTTGTTACATCTATCGCATGTTCAAAATCAATTTTAGGTCCTTGATCGAAATACTGAACTAAGTCAGATCCAAAACGCTCTAAACCAATTTTATCTGCTTTTTGAATCATTTCTTTTACTTCTGCAATTTCTTTTGATTCTAGATCCATTAGCACTTCAGATGTTTCCTTTTTTATTGGCGCGTTAGTTATAAATGAAATGCTTTCTTTTTTATAAACTGTGAACGCCATAACGAGGCAGAACAAAACGAGCGCTGGAAGAATATATTTTCCGTTTACGTAGGGCGTTCTGAATTTTCCTTTTGGAACATTCGGATTGTTTTGAAGCACAAGAACACCACCACAAACTAATACAAAGGCGAAAAGTGTTCCAATACTGCACAAATCAGTTACTGTTTTTAGGTTCAAAAACAAGGTTGGAATTGCCACAACAAAACCTACAACTATTGTTGCGAAGGAAGGTGTTTTGTATTTCGGGTGAACTTTAGAGAATTTCTTTGGTAAAAGTCCATCTCGGCTCATTGCCATCCAAATACGTGGCTGACCCATTTGGAAAACCAACAATACAGATGCCATAGCAACGATTGCAGAAACGGCAATAATTCCAGACATCCATTTCATGTCTAATTCTCTGAACACGAAAGCCAAGGGATCTCCTACGTTTAATAAATCGTAATTCACTAAACCTGTTAAAATGAGTGCAATAATAACATACAATACGGTACAAATAATGATTGCCCACATCATTCCGCGAGGCAAATCTCTTTGCGGATTTTCGCATTCTTCTGCAGTAGTTGAAATAGCATCGAAACCAATGTAAGCGAAGAAAACAGCTGAAACTCCTTTTAATATTCCACCAATTCCGTTGGGAGCAAACGGACTCCAGTTTTTTGTGTCTACATAAAATACACCAACTGCAATGACTAGTAAAATAATTGCCAATTTAATAACCACCATTGCATTGGAAGCGTTTCTACTTTCTTTCATTCCGCGGTAAACGAGCCAAGTAATGAGCACAATTATCATAAGAGCGGGAAGATCAAAAATTAAATGTAAACCAAAAAGCTGAGGCGCATTTACCCAAGCAGTATGCGCATTTTGAAGTCCAAATTCGAGTGCATTGTATGCTTTTCCACCTTGCATAAGTGACATTGCTTCTGTGTAACCATTACTTGCTGTTATGTAATCAGTTTGAATCCATTGTGGAAGGCTGATATTAAAACCTTCTAGCATTCCTGTAAAATAGTCGCTCCATGAA
>JANNWW010000038.1:0-5344 GCA_031409255.1 Crocinitomicaceae bacterium | reverse complement strand
GTTTTCTTCTTTTTTACAGGAGAATAAAAGAAGTAATGAAACATAAAGGATAATAAATCTCATTAATAATTTATTGTGAAATTAAAATGTTCATTTTCATTAATAAAAAAAGAGAGTCATGATATGTAGTTATCCCCCCTCTAGTAACTTCCCATTTTGCTTCCCAATTACCATAAGGTATCATCGATTCACTAAAAGTGTTCGTATAACAACCCAATTTCTCAGTGGGTATAATATTAGTATAATTTGGTATATAAGTTGGTTGTAAATCAAATACTATTTTATCAGTAGCACCTTGGCAATTAACATTATTTACTGAAAGTGTTAAATAAGCACATTCTGCAAACTCAAAGGTAAAAGTGCCATTTACATCAAAAGGACTATCAAAAAACCGGGTAATTTGTTTGTTGTAACACGTATTTTCTGGTTCTACAACTCGAATACTGTATGTTCTTCCCGATTTTTGTTTAATTGAAACCATCGCCTCACCATTGCTGTTTAATGTCCCATTTGCTTCAGTTCGGTATTTTTCTCCGTTGGCGGTTGTGCGAGAAGAAACAACCACGTACTCCAAACCAGCATAAGGAGCCCCTGTTGCTGCGTTTTTGGCAAGAATTTTTACTTCTTTGCTTTTGCCGCAGGATGTTAGAATAAAAAAGATTAATGATATAAAAAACAGTTTTTTCAAAGTACTATGATTTGTTATCTATTCTTATGTTTTAATAATCAATAGTGAATGTTTTTTGCTCACTTGGTAAAAAAAATAGGGTATCAAAATAGGTGGTAGTGACTCCAAGTCTTGTAACCTCCCACTTCCAGTACATTTCTCCTTCTGGGACTTGTGAAAAATCAGTACTCAAAAAATTATAACATCCGTTACCTTCTATTGATAATGCACCAATTAGATTTGGGCCTTGACCTCCTACTTGCCTACCAAAATAAAACAACTTAAAATTATCACTAGGCCCTTGACAATTGATATTATTAATATTAAATTTCAAAAAAGCACATTCTGCAAATTCAAAGGTAAAAGTGCCATTTACATCAAAAGGACTATCAAAAAACTGGGTAATTTGTTTGTTGTAACAGGTATTATCTGGCTCAACGACACGAATACTGTATGTTCTTCCCGATTTTTGTTTGATTGAAACCATCGCCTCACCGTTGCTGTTTAAAGTTCCACTAGCTTCAGTTCGGTATTTTTCTCCGTTGGCGGTTGTTCGTGAAGAAACAACAACATATTCCAAACCGGCATACGGCAAGCCAGTTGCTGCGTTTTTGGCTATGATTTTTACTTCTTTGGTTTTGCCACAAGACGAAAAAACAAAAATTATTAATGTTAATAAAAAAATATTTTTCATAGTATGATGATTTGTTTTATTAGTTTATGTCCTAAATTGGATTGGTAATGTAAAAAATAAATCCCAGTGTCCAATTTTACCTCAGATTTGTAATTGGAAGGTACACTATTTTTTTGAATAAGAGCTCCAATTGAATTGACAATTTCAAAATCACCCTCTAAGTTAACAGGGAAAAGTACTGTAACTTCAGCTTTTGATGGATTAGGATAAATGGAGATTTCAATGCGTTCATTTTCTATCTTTTGAACGCTTTGTGACACATTATTCTCATTAAACATAACTTCTTTTGAAATTTTTGATTCATTTTGAGTATTTTGTGCACTTTTACCTCCCACTGGATAACAATCATATTCAATGTATGCATGAAATTCACTACCTTGTTGGGAATGAAACCCAGGTTTTAAGTTGATTTCTTGACCTGCATAAACTGTAATATTACCCGTTGCTTCTATCACATAATCGCCCGGATCTGTTTTAGGTGTTACCAGACTCCCTATCGTTAATTTATTTTGTGCCTTGTACCAAGCTTTATAGGTGAAATTTGGATCCCACTGAACATGATTATTACCAATTGTTTTATTCTGAAGAAACACATTTTGAGCTTCCACTTCATTCACTATAAATTCAGTCGTATAGTCTAAATAACTAGGGTCATAACTGCCTGGTGTGTCATCATTTGCATCTTCTACTGTTTCTATCAATTTTATATGGTCATAAGTTTGTGGATCACAGTAAACTGCTTCAAAGGGAGTGATGTTGAAATGATCTGAAGGATGTCCTAAATTGGGATATCCATGAGTTTCAGATTCATCAATTCCAATTATGAAATTAAATTTATTATACATCAATCTCTCATCTTTTAAATTGTAATGCAAGTTCCCCAAGCCCCAAATGTCTTTATTAATAGCAAGGGCAGAAACCATTGGGAGGAAACCCATGTGATTTTCATAATGTCTCTGGCCCAAAAGAAAAAAAGCATTCGACCTCAACACAAAACATGCACCTGTTGGTGCTTTATCATAAAATTCGTCTTTAAACCCACTTTGACTCATTTCGTATTCTTCGCCATATTCAGCACGAAAATCTTTGTTGTAAATAGTAATTGGAATACCCAAAGTTACAATTTGGTCTTTGATTCTAAATAAGGTGTGATCTGGTGCGTATTTTGCTGCATAGAGACGTCTTAGCTTGTAATTTAGACCGAAATAACCAACTGTAAGTCCATTCTGAGAAAATAATAACTTACCCGGATTCAAATTATATAGTTCATTATAATCTTGTGTATTACTTCCAGTTGATACTGCAATGTTTCGTGTAAATGTTGGAAAAGATCTTCGTGTATCTGTTAGAGAAGTAAATTGATGATTGAATCCATTTGTTAGAGAATTTACAAATTGAGTTCTTCTGCAAGTTATATCTGGATAAATACGAACAATATTGGTTCCTGCTTGTGGAATAAAATCGGAACCTACTACATGAGCGATTGACATATCTTGTGAAGCTTCATCAATTAATGCAGCAAAAGAAAGATAAGCAAAAATATTGGATTCACTAAATAATGAGTAAACTAATTGTGTAAACATTGGAATATTTGCTCCTAAATGTGGACTATCATAAGGTACAAATAAACGGGTGTGGTGATGTGGTGATCCACTTTCCATGTGGTCTTTTTCCATTTTCTTTAGTGCATATCGAGTGATCTGTCCTCCCATACTGTATCCTATAACAATATTTTCCCAATTTTCATTTGGAAAACCCTCAGCTTTATTTTGATTGATCATCGTTATGTATTCAGAAACTGCCTGAGCTGCAAGTTCTAAACTTTCATTTCCAGGTTGAAGTTTAATGAAAAAGACATCATAACCTAAATCAGAAAGTTTATTAAACAAATTACCTACGTTAAATTGAGTAAAATATTTCTGCATTGAGAAAGGTTGAATACTTGGTCTATAAGGTGGAATGATAATAATTGGTCTTCTTGCATAGGTTGTTTCATTTCCACAACCTAAAATAGTTCCAATTTCAAAATCAATAGGTGTGCTATTACTGTAAGAAGTTACATATTCCCAATATGTGCCATTACTCTTTTCAACTTCTTCACCTTTAGTAGTCAAATAAAAAGTAAGAGTATCATAAACTAAAGTGTCATTTCTCAGATAATCAAATGCTAACGTTCCAATTAATGAATCAGTAGTTCGGTCGTATTCAATTAGATTGTTTATTGAATTAAAAGGTACAAATCCATTGCCTACATTTATAGATAAATGTAAATTTGAAATATCATCACTGATACTAATCAAGTCGGGTACATACTTAATATTACCTTTTAAATAACCACTTTCTGGATAGAACTCAATCAATGTGCCAGATTTCAATTGTATTTTCGAATAAAAATCTTCTTCATTGTCTAAAGGAATTAAAGAAAAATTATTTCGTGAAAAATTTGAATCTATGTATGAATTAGAATCTATGATACTTACATTGTGAAGCAAAAAACCAAAAGGTTGAATTAAAACATCTTCGACACTCGTTGATTCATTGTTTGCAAATTCAGTATTTATAAAATCTCCTAATTGTTTAACCGACATTAATTTTGTGCTGTCAATATATGAATAAGCGATATCCTGATACAAAGAGAAAAATTCAACTATAGAATGAATTTGAGAATAATTACCTTTTATCTGATTAATGGTTATTTCGTTTGAAGAGAAAGAACGATTGAGTAAATTCGCATCATATAAATTAGGATTTAATTCGCTAAAAACTATATCTGCAACCTTTCTCAAATTCTCTTCATACAAGGTATCACTCTGCCCCCATCCGTGCACTCCCACACAGATGAAGAAAATAACTAGCCAATTTTTCATGTCTATTTATTTTGCGTTTGTAACAATAAAATTTGCTCTTGCTGTGCTTTTAATAATTCGGCTTGGGCTTTCAATAATTCTTCTTGCTTTTTCAAGTTTTCTTCCATCTGAATCATGTAAAGCGTCATTTCTTCCACTTTTTCTAACAAGATTTTATTTCCTTCACCTAAATTCAAGCCGTTTTCTTCAATTTCCTTTGCACTCGGAACATTTGGTAAATGCTTGTTTTCTATAATAAATTGCTTCACTTCTGAAAGTGGACGTAATTTGTAAGTTGGTTCAAAGACATAATCAGGCCAAGCAACATCTAAGTTCACTTTCACTTCATGTGCGTACACCAATCCATTTGCATTGACTTGAAAAGTTTTATATCCTAAATGATTTTGAACAACGATTGCTTTAGTATTTGGCATAGCCGGATTAGTCCGAATGTGTAATTTTGCATTTACTGGTTTTATACCTATTCCAACCATTGGATCAGGAATACAAGTAGTTTGTCTTACAAATACTTTTCCTGGGTTACTTTCCCAATATAAGTTCGGTGTTCCAATTGAACCATCAGGCAATACAAAGCAATCAGTAGGTCCTCCACTAGCAGCCTCTACATTTATTAGTCCTTGAAGTAATTTAGCAGAACCCTTTTCTAATTTTCCTGTTTGCGGATTCATAACCAAAATATAAGGTAAATTAAGTGTATCCAAGGAAGCGGAATCTAGTGCAGTAGCAAAAATATCATCTCTTAAATAGGTGCTCCCATTCACATCCAATTTCCCTTCAGGATCTTCTGTTCCAATTCCTACTTTTCCAGAATTAGAATTATTAATTATGGTGTTCTGCAATAACGAAGACATTGAATTAATATACAAAGGTGTACTAAAAGACGCTAGTTCATTGCGTGTTCCATCTGCAGGATTATATCCCTCCATTAACATACCTGTATTTCTAAATAACAACCGATCACTTGCAATCGCAACATCAGAAATAATGACTTTTTGAGTTGTAATTGTTCCGTTAAAAACGCCATTACCATTTACTTCTAACATTTCTATTGGCAATAAAACGCCAAGACCTAATTTATTAGTAGAAGACAATTGATTTGTTCCATTTAAAACAAAA
>JANNWW010000037.1:0-4534 GCA_031409255.1 Crocinitomicaceae bacterium | reverse complement strand
ACATTGCTTTGGCTTGCGACATTACAATTGCAAAAGAATCTGCAAGTTTTATTCAGGCTTTTTCTAAAATTGGACTTATTCCTGATTCTGGAGGAACATTTTTCTTACCTCGAATTATTGGATTTCAAAAGGCATCGGCCTTAATGATGTTGGGAGATAAAATTTTGGCTACTGAAGCAGAAAGATTAGGCATGATTTATAAAGTGGTTTCAGATGATTTGTTTGAAGAAGTAATTAAATCTACAGCTGAGAATTTAGCTCAAATGCCAACCAAAGGTTTAGGTTTAACAAAACGAGCATTAAATTTATCGCTAGAATCTTCATTAGTTCAACAATTAAATTGGGAGGCTCAAATTCAAACAGAGGCAGGTAAAACGATCGATTTTAACGAAGGAGTTCAAGCTTTTTTAGAAAAACGTAAACCGGTTTTTAGAGGGAAATAAAAATAATTTAAAATGTTAAATTGAAAATAGAATCAATTTTTCAATTTCAACTTACAATTTACAATGAATAGTTTGAAAATAGGAATACTAGGTGCGGGAACAATGGGTGCAGGAATTGCACAAGTTGCAGCTCAGGCAGGACATGAGGTTGTTCTAGTGGATGTGAATTTAGAACAATTAGCAAAAGCGAAGGCCAGTTACAACAAGATTTTTGATCGTATGATTGAAAAACAACAACTGGATGAAGCTTCTAAAAATGCGATCTTGAGTAGAATTCAAATGAAAAATACAATTGCTGATTTTAGTGAGTGTGGGCTTGTAATTGAGGCTATTGTCGAAAAATTAGAAGTAAAACATCTCGTTTTCAAAGAAATCGAACAAGTTGTGAGTGATGAATGCATTTTAGCGTCAAATACTTCTTCGCTTTCTATTGCTTCAATTGGATCGGTTCTCAATAATCCTTTGCGCGTATTAGGAATTCACTTTTTCAATCCAGCGCCCTTAATGCCGCTCGTTGAAATTATTCCTGCTGTTCAAACTTCTGTTGAAGTAACAATGAAAGCGAAAGAATTGATTGAATCTTGGAAAAAAGTTACGGTACTTTGTAAAGACACACCTGGTTTTATTGTGAATCGGGTGGCGCGTCCTTTTTATGGCGAAGCATTGCGTATTTATGAAGAAGGAATTGCAGATTTTGCTACAATAGATTGGGCAATGACAGAAATTGGCAAATTCAAAATGGGTCCTTTCAGCCTGATGGATTATATTGGAAATGACATCAATTACACCGTAACTGAGTCTGTTTTTACTGCATTTTATTTCGACCCTCGTTTCAAGCCTTCTTTTACTCAAAAACGTCACATGGAAGCTGGTTTTTATGGAAGAAAATCGGGAAGAGGATTTTATTCTTATGCTGAAAATTCGGTTCAACCAGTTCCAAATAAAGATAAAAAATTAGGTAAAGAAATTTGTGACAGAATTGTTTCAATGCTCATTAATGAAGCTTTTGATGCACTTCATTTGCAGGTTGCTTCGCGCGAGGATATTGATTTAGCCATGACAAAAGGTGTGAATTATCCGAAAGGATTGTTGGCTTTGGCAGATGAAATTGGTTTGAAAACTGTTTTGAATCGCTTAGAAAACTTGTTTACAGAATATGGAGAAGATCGTTACCGACCAAATGTTTTATTAAAACGTTTAACTAATGATTAGAGTGAAGTGTTTTCAATTTAAAATTGGTTTATCAAAAGTATTTTAGCGCTTCTTCAATAAGGTATTCCCAATTTTTTCGATACACACTTTCTCGTGTATTGTATTCGGGAATTATTTCTAAATCTACATTTTTGATTTCAGGATCTACTGTTTCATTTTCAATCATTGTTCCAAAATGATTTGGATTGAAGAAAACGACGAAATTTGAATTCGGCAATTGATAGGGCACGGTTCCTGCATTGTTTTCATAAAAAGTTCCACCTGCTCTGGCTCCAATCAATTTCGCATCGCAATAATGTTTTAGCTGCGCAGCTAAAATAGAAGCTGCTGAAAAGGTTGCTTCGTCTGTGAGGACAAATACTTTTCCTTTAAAAATGAGAGAAGTATCTTTCACTTTTGCAAATTTTGTTCTGTAATCTGTGTTTTTCGCCAATTTCATGATTCTTTGAGATAGCATCAAACGTTTATATGCTCTATATTCTTGTGTGAATTTTTTAATGTGTTTTCGTTCACCTCTTTTTAAGATTTTTTCTGTCCAATAACTTCCCAATAGTTGATTATCTGGCACAAAATAACTTGCCAATTCATATTGAACATTTCCACCCGTATTTCCACGTAAATCAATAATTAGAGTGTCTACATTTTTCTTTTTAATTTTTCGAAACTGTTGCTCTAGATAAAGCGAATACCGAGATCCAAAATAACCCATAAACGTGGGGAAATAAAAATAAGCTCTTTTTTCAGAAAGTTTAAATTTACCGAATGTTTTTACACTCAAACTCATTTTAGCTTGCACTTTTTGTAAACGTTTCTGCACATTTTCAAGCGGCGGAAAACCTGTTTTTATGGCTATTTCAAAAGTATCTTTTTTGTGTAAATATTGAATATTAATTTCAGACTTCAAAGAGTCTGAAGCTATAATTCTATAGAAATCAAATAGTTGAGAAACCAAATAGTATCTAAACGATTGGTCGTTGTTGTCTGTACTCAAGAAAGGTTGCATTTTTCCCATCCATTGATCGAGTGTTTGCGCGTCAATTTTCAGTATCTGTGCACCAATAGGTATTTGCTCTTCTTTCGGAATTTCGTTTTCTGTTACATATCCTTTTGTGTAACCGTTTGCGTACAAACGTTTGTTTACAAGAACAAAATCTATTGGAAGCCAGGCGTTTTTGTTGATCAGAAAGCGTAATAATTTTCGAGAAGGTTGAATTTGTGTATGTCCAGATTGCAACAAAGTTAGGCAACGCGAATACAATTTGAATTCTTCAAGTAGGTTAAGTTTTTTTGTGGAAAATTGTTTCTGAGTTTGATTTAAAAATTCATTTAAGCTGTCTGAAGAAACGCCGCGATTTGTTTTTGCTTCCAAGCGCATCATTCCATTTCGAAACGCTAGAAAATCTTTTTTTTGGGATTTCAGTTCCGCTTTATCGCTCGAATTTTTGGCAAAACTAAAGTGAGTTAAAAAAATAAATAAGAAGAATAATATCTTGCGCATGGATGTTGTTTTCACTTTCAAATATACTGTTTTTGAAATGAAAAATCAACTAATTAGTTCAAGGATTTCAATAATGTTTCAGCTTGTTTTGTGTAATAGCCTTTTCGAGAAATAATTTCGTTCAAAATCTTTTTCGCTTCTTCGGTTTGTTTAGCGTTAATTTTAGATTTAGCAAAATACCACTCTGCTTCTTCGTTGAAATTCGAATATTCGAGTTGTAAACAAGTAGAAAATTCATTGAAAGCTTTTTCATATTGTTTCAAATTGAAATAGCACATTCCAGAATAAAAGCGGGCGTTTACATCGTCTGGATAATTTTTTAATATTTCCTCGAAACGAACCAATGCTTGTTTCCATTTTCCTTTATTAACATAGTCTAAAGATTTTTCTAAATAATCTATGTAGGGAATTTCAACTGTTTTCACCGATATTTCTTCATTTTCAGCTGCTTTTCCTTCAAAATTCGCAGGTGTTCCTGTAAGTAAAGTCATTTCTATGGGTAGTGTTGGTCGCGTTCTATAATCACGGTAATCTATTGTCTTGAAATCTTTTAAATAAACTTCTTTCGCTGTTTTTTTTGTTGAAACAGGATGTTTTAAATCTGTAACTTCAATTGGAAGAGGTTCTAAAATATTTTCTGGGAATTCAATTTGTGTCGACGTTTCATTTTTTTGTTCTTCAATTTTGTTGTTTTTCCGGATGGCTTTTTGCGACTTTTGAATCACAGAAGCAGTTAATTGTTTTTCTTGAGGAAGTTCAACTAGTGAATCAATATATTCTGGTAATTGGTGTTCGGTTTTTTCCACAAATTTTTTCTCAGAATTTTGTTCGTTCGAACTTAAAATGTAAACTGAAATTGCGAAAACGGCAGCAACTCCTAATCCGCTAATTAACCACCAGTTCATTTTATTGATGCGTAAAAAACGGTTGTCTAATTTTCTGAGAGAATTAGTTGAAAGTCCAGATTCTCGAAAGCCATCTAGCGCGTCTTGATCAAAAGAGTCTAATTTTTTTTCCAGTCGATTTTGCTCTGTGTTCGACTTCAAGTTGAAATCATCTATTTCAGAGCGTGAAATTGCTGTGTATTTATTTTTAGTTTTCATGTTCGTCCATCCAGATTTTTAAATTCCTTTTCCCATTTTGAATCGCGCTTTTCACTGTATTAATAGGAAGATTTAATTCCTCGCAAATTTCTTGATATGATTTGTCTTTTAAATAAAAGAGTTCGATGCATTTTTTTTGTTCGGGTTTTAATTGTTCAATGCCTTTTTCTAGCTCACTTATTTTTTTTTCTTTTAGTTGTTCTTCCTCTAAGTTTGTGGAGTCTACTAATGTTAATTCATTAATTTCTTGCAGTTGGTTTGGTTTGTTTTTGCGTAAA
>JANNWW010000036.1:0-21482 GCA_031409255.1 Crocinitomicaceae bacterium | reverse complement strand
TTTGTTATTGAAAAATGAATGTTTAAGATAAGTTGTTGATTGAAATAAAAAATTATTAAATATAATTACTATGAATTATACAAAAACAGATTACTCTTCTAAATTGATTTTACTTTTAACTGCAAAAAAACTTATTAATGCAGTTAAAAGTAAAATCAATTTAGAAGAGTAATCTGTTTTTGTATAATTCATAGTAATTATATTTAATAATTTTTTATTTCAATCAACAACTTATCTTAAACATTCATTTTTCAATAACAAAATTTAATAGCAATTATTCATACCCTACAAATAACTATAAAAAAAATAGTCAAATAAAATATTGGCAGTTAAAAAGCGTTAGAAATTAATTGATTTAGAGTTTAAAAGTGTTAGATATAATATTTTAAATTGCTGATTTGCAAGTTTTTGAAATATTAAAACTGTTAATTATCGGTAGTTTTAGGTTTTATGTAACTGGTTTTTCGAAGTGTAATTTTAATTTTTTACTCTAGATTTGATATTCAGAGTTCGATAATAATATGAAATAATCTTTTCGAAAAGATAACTTGAAACATATTGAAGATTAGCTATTTATTATTTAAACAAATAGAAAATGTTAGTTCTTCGAATTCAAAAACGACAAGTTGTTAAAAAAAGTGAGCATTATCTGATTTCTTCCAGTGCTTTCCAAAGATTGGTTCATAATACCAAGTTCAACTCATGACAGGAACTTGTCTATCAACAACTGAAATCATGGAAAATGGAAAAATTCGTTTGCACGAAACATGGCAATGGACATCGGGCGGTTTTTCAACGGTAAGTACCATTCTTGAAGAAGTGTAAAGGGCTACCAGTGTAGTTTTTATAGCGCTTAACCTATGATTAAAATCAAAGATAACCAATGCTCGTGCGGTATAATTTCAACATATTTGTTGAAATTAAACTTTAACAGGATTAACAAAAAAGCCTCCGTAATTATACGAAGGCTCTAAAACTTATTTTTTCATTTTCAGGGTGTAATTAAATTGTACCCACAAAGTGTGATTTCGTTCAATTCGCACTCCATCAGATTTAATTGCAAATTGATTCAAATAACCCACATGAATTTGCATTGCACTTCTTTGCTGCCAAGCTAAAGCGAAAATGGCGCGGTTTTGATCCAGTATATTTTTACCAATTCCTTTACCAAAGCCTAAAAACACTTCATTATTGATGTTTAAAAACAGGGTTTTATCGCCCATTTCTTTTTTGTTCAAAGGAATGTTTAACATTGCTCGGTAACGAAAACGCTGTCTAATAAGACCATCCGATTTTTCGTAATTTCCAGAACTTACATTTAACGGCCAATTTTCTAAAAAGCGTTGCTCTAAACGGTAACGGTGATTCAACTCAAATCGGGGGAACTTGTTTGTAAAAGCAACTTGCTCCCAAATGCGGTGTTCATTGAAATCATGTGAAATAGGCTGATCTCCATACACGT
Source organism: Crocinitomicaceae bacterium (assembly GCA_031409255.1). Classification (GTDB taxonomy): domain Bacteria; phylum Bacteroidota; class Bacteroidia; order Flavobacteriales_D; family Crocinitomicaceae; genus Fluviicola. The sequence continues at coordinate 20,020 of JANNWW010000036.1, read as the reverse complement.
ACGTTCGAATCCACCCATACCCACCTGTAAGAGAAATTTTACTGGGTAAAGTGTATTCAGCTCCAACTCGCAATAAAGATTGTTGCCAATCTTCATAAAAATTGTGACGACGCCATTGGTATTCCAAAGGAATTGCCCACTTGTCATTTAACTTTAGTTTAAAATTGACAACTGTCCAGGCATGATTGTTGGATGAAATTTGCTTTTGTCCAAAACTCAAAAATGAGCTAAAAAACAAGCAAGCCAATGTAAGTCGACTTGCTTTAATGTTTAATGTTCTTTTCATTTTTTTCTAACTGCTGCAAATTTATGCTTTGATTTTGTAATAGGCACAAATTCTTCGATACCTAAAATTTCTAATTCTCCTCCATCAACCGTAAAATCATCTTTTATATGGTATAAGTTTTCAATTACAGAATGGTCAATTAACTTACAATCACGCACATCTAGTACTACATGCTCTGTATAATTGAACTTCAAAACTGCTTTTTTGATTGAAATAAAATTAGTAAAACCTAATGCTCCTTTTACGGAAATATGATTTCCTTCTGTTTTCAATTTTGGATTAAACAACGATACCAATGGTGCTCCATGGATCAAATGTAAAATAATTTTTAGGATAATTCCAGCGGCAATACCAAGTAATAAATCTGTGAAAAGTGTTACAATAATGGTAAAAGAAAAAATAACTACTTGTTCCCATCCAATCTTTGCCATGTGTCCAAATTCTTTCGGATGAGTTAATTTCCATCCAACTCCTATTAACATAGCTGCTAATGCTGCACGTGGGATTAATTCATTAAAAGTTACTGCGAAAATTAAAAACAAGAGAATGAATATGCCATGGAAAAAGTTTGCCCAACGTGTTTTAGCGCCATTGTTTACATTTGCAGAAGAACGAGCAACCTCACTAATCATTGGAAGTCCACCTAGAATGCCAGCAATCATATTTCCAATTCCAACCCCAATTAAATCTTTGTTTGTGTTCGAACGTCTTTTCCATTTATCTTGCATATCGATCGCTTTTACAGTTAGTAATGCTTCTAAACTTCCTACAAGGGCAAACATGATGACGAATTTGATAAATGTTCCAGTTTGTTTCCATCCATCAAAATTCACATTAACTTTCATAATTTGACCTAAATTCTGTTTAAATTCGAGCATGGGTGTAAAGGCTTTTATTCCGTGTGCTTTATCTGCAGGAATATCATGAATCCCCAATAGTCTTGCTAAAGGAATTGAAACCATCAAGACGATTAGTGCAGAAGGAATTTTTTTAGTTAGTTTAAAAGGTAAATAGGGCCAGCCAAAAACGATGATCAAACTAACAACACCAACGGTTGCAACTTCCTTGTATTTAAACAAATGCATGAACGTATTTTTGATTTCAACTAATAATTCAATAGGTTCAACCATCGGTTTTCCAGCCTCCGTTAATGGATTCATTCCAACTAAAAAGTGAATTTGTTTTGAAATGATAATAATTCCAATGGCAGCCAACATTCCATGCACGGCGGAAAGTGGAAAGAAGTCACTTAAGTTTCCTAATTTTAAAAAGCCAAAAGCTACCTGAACAAGTCCTGCAACTACAACAGCTCCCAAAGCCAATTGCCAACCTAAAACAGTATCGCCATGACCTAGCTCTGCTACTGCACCTGCAACAATTACAATCAACCCTGCTGCTGGTCCTTTGATCGTTAATACTGATCCTGCAAAAAAGCTCACAACCAATCCACCAATCATTGCAGTTACTAGTCCATAAATTGGTGGGAAATCACTCGCCCCAGCAATTCCTAAGCTCAACGGCAAGGCTAATAAAAAAACCAAAAACCCTGAAAGCATATCGATTTTCCAACTTTCTTTTAATCCTGCCAACCAATCTTTTGGTTGAACTTTTCTGTTTATTTTTTCTGTTTCCATTTTATGAAATTTTATTTAATGACTTATGCAGAGCGCTTTGCTACTGAATGATATTTTTTAATGTGCGGACCTAAGAATATACTTGCATACATGCGGATAAGTGAAACTCCATCCAAAACAAAGCTCAATGCCATGAAAATTGTAAGTAAGTATTGATGTTCTTCGATGTGTGAAAAAAGAATGTCTTCACCAATGAAACTAGGCGTAATTGGAAAGCCTGCTAATGCTAAGCAAGCAATTAAAAAAGCAAAACCTAATTTTTTGTGTTCGTAAATGTGCCCGTGGTTTCCGTCTAGTGTTATTCGACCTTCTTTTGCTTGTAGTTTCGTTATAATTACCATTCCCAGAATTCCGGCAAACAAAACTCCTGAAACATACATCATTAATTCTGAAAAGCTAATTTTCTGGTTAAGAACCACCGCCAAAACTAGAAGTGTTTGGTTTGAACAAATCAAAAGCCAAGATTTTTTTATGCTATTACTTTTCACAAAGGAATTAATTACCATTACCAGTCCGAGTGCACTCATGAATTGCGGTAAAAGCTGTTTTAGCATCTCTAGTTCTATTAGTCCAAAACTAATTTGAAGAAATGTAATGAGTAAAAAGAATACGGTTAAAATTATAAAGAACCAATCAGGAATTTTCTTCATCAGATTTGAAAAATAGAGAATTGGTTTCCAAATTAAGGTCTGCAATTTTGTGTCTATATTCCATTCACGTATGCTAAACGAATACAAAGTGTTTTCTATTTTTTTTGGAAATGAGTCTTCAAAAGAAGGTTTTTGCTCTTCGTAATGATAAAACTGCTCCCTAATTTTATAGCTAACAACCGAAGGTGAAATCAACAATTGATATGTTCTATAGAAAACATTTGCGGTAATATGAAAAAGTGCAATAATTTCAAAACCAAGTGAAATTTCAACAATAATTAATCCAATTTGCGTGATAGAGGAATAGGCGATCAAACTTTTTATTGAGGATTGAACACGCGCTGTGAAATATGCTAAAACCGCAGTTAGTATTCCTATACTACAAAAACAAATTCGTATAAACGTATGGTTTTCCCAATAGGGCTGTGTGCGAATCAGTAAAAAAGCGCCAATATGCACTGCAATTGAACCATAAAAAATGGCACTTGAGGGAGTAGGACCTTCCATTGCTCTTGGCAACCAAGATGAAAAAGGAAACAAAGCAGACTTAACGCAAACACTTACGAAAATTAAGATGCAAATTAGAATTGCTTCGGGTGAATTCATCGAAATTGCATGTTGAATATCCATTTTACTTCGCACATCTGAAAAAGCAATGTTTGCATTTAGCAAATGATGACTTAACCACATAACTAAAATCAATGCAATATCTCCAATACGATAAATGGAAAATATTTTTACCGCATTTTTCACTGGTAAATAACGTTCGCGATAGAATGAAATTAGAAGGAAAGAGGAAAGTCCTAAGATTTCCCAACCAATAAACATGGTTTCGAAATTGCCAGACAACAAAATCAACAGAACACCAAAATTAAAAAACAAAAAGGTATTGAAAAAACGTTTGTAACCTTCTTCGCGGTGCAAGTAATACTGACTGAATTTGGCAATTAAAAAAACCAAAAAGGTGCTAAAAATAAGAAATACCATACTGGCTTTATCGAAATAGAGGTCGATATAGAAACTGTAGTCACCTGTCTTGAATAAACTAATTTCGTGAAAGTTGATGGGTTTTGCCCCATTGATTAACCAAAGTATACTTACATATAGTGTGAGTATCAAGTTGCTTAAACTAACCGCTTTCACCCAAAATGCCATTTCTAATTCGTTCTTTTTGGGGATAAATATGGAAACTAGAAAACCCAATAAAGGCAATCCGAGTAAACAAAAGAGTAAATATTCCATTCTAATTATTTTTAAAGGTGAATGGATCTATATTTACTTCGTTTAAGAGTTCTTCTACTAAATTTCTATCTTTCGTTTTTGAGCTTAAAAAGTTGTCATATTGTTTAAACTCTCCTTTTTCAAAGCGATAAAATGCGCGCGTTTCTGGATGAATTGCCATTAAGTGAATCCATTGTTCGTTGAACCAATTATAGGTCGAAGAATTTTTTTGAATTGTCTTTAGAACTATTTCAGGAAAATGTTCAACGATTACCATTAAACGCATCGGATCATGAAATTCAACCATTTGCCAAGGTAGTCCAGTCCTCAAGTCTCCATCTACGCCATTCGAGACACCGAAAAGTCCAACAACATTGTGTGGAAGTTTACTTCCTGCGCCTAAATTGTGATTGTCGACGCGAGAAAAATAATATTCCAAATTGATTCCACCAGCAACTGGCGCAACTGCATTTAAAACACCTTCTAAATAGATTCCTTCAGGATCTACTCTGTAATCAAATGAATTTAAGAAAGCTCGGCGGTCTAAAAACGTATTTTTACTTACAATTCTTCTTCCAACAATGCACAATGAGTTTGTTGCGTGATTCAATTCAGGGCGTGGTTCAAAAATAGACAAACTGCGATTGCGTACATTTTTGATTACCTTACTTTCGTCCTTTTTAGAATCGACAGTTAAAAACTTCCGTGCTCTTTCTAATGCGTTTTTGGAGAGTGCTCTATCAAAAATGAGTAGATTTTTTGTGTGTATAATACTATTTGACTCAACTAAAGTTTCGGTGTCAAAAAACACAATTTCATCACGAGAAGTGTCGTGTAAACCACCAATAAATTGAGTGTTTAATGGAATTTTTATTCCTCTTTCGGTCAGTATTTTTCTTACTTCAGTATGATTTCCAATAAAGGCAATTGTGCGTGCATTTACGGAACCCGGTCTACCAGAACACGCTCCGCAATCGTATCCCGCATAATGCGTATTGTTCACACTTGTTGAACCATGCCCAATGAAATAAACTAGATCAGAAAAATCTGTGACCAAGCCAGTACTTTTTAGCAAACCTTCAAAACGATCGGCCATTTGCAGAACCGTATACCCAATTGGCAATCCGTTTTCGTGAATTTCGCCCGTGTGTTCAATTATCAGATTGGCATTTATATCCATGTGCTTCGAAGAAGAATTGATCAACGAAGTCATTTTTGGCTTTACAATACTTGTTGCCAACTTCAATGCAGATAACCATCCCATAAGAGTGGTGTAAATAGTTCCGCCAAGAAAATTCTGATTCCGGTTGGAGAAATGAAGGTCTTTTGTTTTTTTTGTTTGGTTGTCAATTTCTAAAACTACAGCAGATGGAACAACTGGTAAGGGGCAAATTTTAGTTACAAATTTCCCGTCTTCTGGCTGAAAAAACAGATCCAAGTTGAAATGTCCTGGTGTTCCGAATGTTTCCGAAGAGGGTTCAATCTCTTCAATATATCTGCGCAAGGAACAAGACCTATCATCCATACAAAAATAAACTTGAAATGGAGCAATTGATGAATTCTCGTTCATTACATTTTCTGATAGCGCTTTTAGAACTTTATCATAATAGGTCCATTCAAATGCCTCTTGCCAAATTTGCAAAAGGAGTGAATGCTCATTTGGGTATACGTTCGCTAAATAATGAATAGTTGAATTATTCAATTCGACAGAAAGTGATGGCCAATTTTCGCCAAATTTTTGATCTAAGACATCAATTTCGAAAAGACATTCTAAAAAAATTAGTTCGTTTAATGTAATTGGTCGCTTTGTTATTAAGGCATCTTCATTGTCTTCCAAAAACGAAACCATACCAGACCAACCAGGATGTGTAAATTGTTGGTCGAATAAATAGGCTTCAATGAGTTCTTCTTTCTCCAATATTATTTTTAACAGATCGTTAAGTTGCGTTGTGTTTTCAAGTAATAATGCACGAACTCTTTTTGATTGAAAAATTGAAGTGAAGCTGGTTTTTTCTAAAAAACGAATTGCTTCTAACAAACCTTTCGTTCCGGCAGGAAAATGCCAGCTCGAAATACCTTGGTCTAAGTAGTTGCTTAATACTCTAAAAAGTATCGGATGCACTGCCGAGTCCATATCAATTCCGAAATTCGCCTTCCAATTTTCACGAATCTGACCAAGCTTTTGTTTCTTATTTTCTTTTGTTGGTCCATTTTTCAGTAGCATACTATAATATGTTCTGTTTTCAGCTGGAATTAGTTTTTGTATTACAAATGCTAATTTATCTGAGTCGATAGAGCCATTTTTTAAATGTTCTCGGTATTCTTCGAGTTCTAAATAGGTGTCAAAACCGAAAAGAGCGCTAGCTTTTTGTAAAGCTAAATGAAAATCTTCTTTTTGAAATGCGTGTAAAGTATTGTGGTGTATAAAATCTTTTAAAGGAGCTTGGGAAGGTAGATAGTGTTTAATATCATGTATTACCTTCGTCAAAAACGAATGATTTTCCATTGTTAATAATTTTCTTGTGAAACAATAAGTAATCCATTCAAAAGATCAATCAGTTAATTTTTTTTAATAGAACTGAATTAAAATAATTTGAATGAAAAAAAAACTGACTAATAAAAGTCGGAATGGTTTAACAAGAAATTTTTATTTGACAATAAAGAATGAAGAAAGGGGTTTTACTTTTTCTCGTTTTTTTAGAACAAGAAAATCTTTGAATTGTTTTTTCAGAAAGCTCAAATGAGAAGTTGCAATAGTAAGTATTGCTAGTTTCAAAGAAATAAACTAAGTCTAAGTCAATTTCCGAATCTTTTAGGGCGTCTTCCTCACTATCAAAATCATTAATATCACTTTCTTCTGTCCAGGCTTGTTGTTCCTTTTTTAAATAGGAAGTAGATGAAAACGCAATGTTACTTGTTACGAATAACAAAACCAATATGGCTATCCAACGAACATACAAAGCTTTAATCATTTCACAAAAGTGTAGTTATTTTTTCAATAAACACTATTTACTTAACTTTTTTTATGGATTAAATAACTGTTTTTTAATTGATTTCGAAGTTTTTTTTCAACAATTCAAAAAAAGGATGTACCTTTGCAACCAATTTTAGATAAATTATATGACGTTTAATGAACTCGGGTTACGAGTTGAGGTTCTGCAGTCGATAGAAGCAATGGGTTTTGCAGAACCAACTCCAATCCAACAGAGTGCGATACCGCACTTACTCCAATTAGATAGCGATTTTGTCGGACTCGCTCAAACAGGGACAGGAAAAACAGCAGCATTTGGCTTGCCGCTAATTCACAAGGTAACAGACCGACCAACTGAAACACAAGGCCTAATCATCGCGCCAACGCGTGAATTGTGTTTACAAATCTCTAAAGATCTCGAAGCTTTTGCTCAATTTGACAAGAAAATTCATGTAGTTGCCGTTTATGGTGGTGCAGATATTCGTCGTCAAATGACTGAAATTAAGCGTGGTGCAACAATTGTTGTAGCTACACCTGGTCGTTTAGTGGATTTAATCAATCGCCGTGCGATTAATCTTCAAACTGTTTCTACAGTTGTATTGGATGAGGCGGACGAAATGCTGAACATGGGTTTCAAAGAAGATATAGATGATATCTTAAAAGCAACTCCTGATACTAAAAGCGTGTGGCTTTTCTCTGCAACTATGCCGAAAGAAGTAGCTGCAATTGCTAAAAATTATATGACTGACCCATTGGAAGTTTCCATCGGTCACAAAAACCAATCGAACGAAAACATTGAGCACATTTTTTATAGTGTGAAAGAACGCGATCGTTACGATGCATTGAAACGATTGATTGACGCTAGTCCAGATATCTTTGGTTTGGTTTTCTGTCGTACGCGAAATGAAACCGCTACAGTTGCTGAGAAATTAGCAAAAGAAGGTTATAGCGCCGAGCCTTTGCATGGAGATTTATCTCAGGCAATGCGTGACCGTGTTATGGAGCGTTTCAGAGAGCGTTCAATTCAATTATTGGTTGCAACAGATGTTGCTGCTCGTGGAATTGACGTTGACAATATTACTCACGTTATCAATTACAACTTACCAGATGATATCGAGAATTATACGCACCGTTCAGGTCGTACAGCACGTGCTGGTAAAAAAGGTAAATCATTGGTGTTAATTAACACACGTGAATCTTACAAAATCAAAGCAATTGAAAAACAAATTCGTGTAACTTTTGCGCAAGAATTAATTCCTTCTTCAGAAGATATTTGCGGACTTCAATTGAAAAAATTGATCGCGAAAGTAAAAGAAACGGAAGTAAAAGAAAAAGACATCGAGCCTTTCTTGGAAGGAATGATGGCAGATTTTGCTGACTTGTCGAAAGAAGAAGTAATTAAAAAATTCGTTTCTGCTGAATTCAATCGTTTCATTGATTATTACAACCGTGCAGGCGACTTAAATGTTTCAGCCGGAAGAGGTGATCGTGAAGAACGTTCAGATAGAAGAGATAAAAACGACCGTTTTGACCGCAAAGATCGTTTCGAAAGAAATGACCGAAGTGAAAGAAGTGATCGTAGTGAAAGAAGCGACCGTGGAGATAGATCTTTCAAAGACAATGCGAACAGAACTCGTTTCTTCGTTAGTCTTGGAAAAAGAGACGGATTGAACCCAGGTGGTTTGGTACGTGTAATCTGTGATTCAACAGGTTTAGGTTCTTCTTCAATCGGTAAGATTGACGTTATGCCGAATTTCTCTTTCTTCGAAGCTGATAACTCAGATGTTGATGCAATTTTGGGTAAAGTAAATGGTGCTGATTACGAAGGTAATACGGTTTCTGTTGAAATTACACAAAAGAAAGCTAACGATGAGCGCAGAGGAGGCGGAGGCGAATTCAGAGGTGGCGGCGGAGGCGGCGGCTTCAAAAGTGGAGGCGACTTCAAACGAAGAGAAAGCAGCAGTGGTGGTGGAAGTTTTGGGAAACCGAAATTTGAATCTCGTGGTGGTGAAAGACGTTTTGATAAAAGCTACGGAAGTCCATCTTCTTCATCTTCTTCATCTTCTTCATCTGATCGTGGATCGAATCCGAATGCACGTAGAGAACGCACATCGTCTTCTTCACCAAGTGCACGTCGTTTTTCAGACAAACCATCTAGCATTAAAAACTATTAACAATTATAAATTGAAAATTGAAAAGGAGCGATTTTTTTCAATTTTCAATTTTGAATTTTCAATTTAAAAAATGGAAATAAGAAATATTGCAATTATTGCACACGTCGATCACGGAAAAACAACATTGGTCGACAAAATGATTGAAGCAGGAGCTGTTATCAACGAACGCGATCGCCCTACTGGTGATTTAATTATGGATAGCAATGATTTAGAGCGTGAACGCGGAATTACAATCGTTTCTAAAAACGTATCAGTTACTTACAAAGGAACAAAAATCAATATCATCGACACACCTGGTCACGCCGATTTTGGTGGAGAAGTGGAACGTGTATTGAACATGGCAGACGGAGTTTGTTTGTTGGTAGATGCATTCGAAGGTCCAATGCCGCAAACGCGTTTCGTTCTTGGTAAAGCTTTGTCAATGGGATTGAAGCCGTTGTTAGTAATCAATAAAGTTGATAAAGACAATTGTACGCCAGACGAAGTGCATGAAAAAGTATTCGACTTAATGTTCGAATTAGATGCAAACGAAGAACAATTAGAATTTCCTACAATTTATGGCTCAGCGAAAAACGGATGGATGTCTACAGATTGGAAACAGCCTAAGACAAATATCACAGATTTGTTGGATCAAATTTTAGATTATTTTCCGCCACGCCCAATTGAAGTTGGAAACACACAATTATTAGTAACTTCTTTGGATTTCTCAACATATGTTGGACGAATTGCAATTGGTCGTTTACACCGCGGAGAATTAAAAGAAAATCAGCCAATTGTTTTGGCAAAACGCGATGGTTCACAAGAAAAGCACCGTGTAAAAGAATTGTTTGTTTTTGATGGAACTGAACGCAGAAAAGTAGAATCAGTTATGCCTGGTGATATTTGTGCTGTAACAGGAATTGAAGGGTTTGAAATTGGTGACGTAATTTGCGACATCGAAAATCCGGAGCCATTGGCTTCTATAAAAATCGACGAGCCAACAATGAACATGTTGTTCTCAATTAACGATTCACCGTTTTTTGGAAAAGAGGGCAAGAAGGTTACTTCACGTCACATTCAAGAACGTTTGCAAAAAGAATTAGAAAAAAACTTGGCAATGCGTGTTTCTGATACAGATAAAGCTGATAAGTGGCTTGTTGCTGGTCGTGGAGTATTGCATTTATCTGTTTTAATTGAAACAATGCGCCGCGAAGGATACGAATTACAAGTTGGTCAACCGCAGGTTATCATCAGAGAAATTGAAGGTAAAAAATGCGAGCCAATTGAAGAATTGACGATCGATTTACCAGAAGAGTTTTCAGGAACAGCTGTTGAAGCAGTTACAAAACGCAAAGGTGAAATGACGAATATGGCACCAAAAGGAGCCCGAATGATTATTCAATTCCAGATTCCATCTCGTGGAATTATTGGGTTGCGTAATTATTTGTTGACACAAACCGCTGGTGAAGCAATTATGACACACCGTTTCTTGGAATACCAACCATACAAAGGTGATATTGCTGGAAGACAAAATGGTTCGATGATTTCATTGGAGCAAGGAACTTCGATTCCTTTCTCATTGAATAACTTGCAAGATCGTGGAAAATTCTTCATTAATCCGAATGAAAACATCTACGAAGGACAAGTAATAGGAGAAAATTCACGTGCAGGAGATTTGTGTGTGAACGTAACGAAGACAAAGAAAATGTCGAACATGCGTTCATCTGGAGCAGACGAAAAAGTTCGTTTAGCACCAGCTAAAATCTTCAGTTTAGAAGAATGTTTAGAATACATCCAAGGAGACGAGTATGTTGAAGTTACTCCTGGAAACTTACGTATTCGTAAAATTATATTGAAAGAGAACGAAAGAAAACGTTCAACAAGTAAATCAAGTAATTAATCAATTTAATTGATTTTTGAAACGCTAGGCAATTATGTCTAGCGTTTTTTATAGCTTAATTTTTAGTCCACAGTTAAATACGATTCCATCTAGAGGTGCCCAAACTTCAGTAAATTGTGGTGTATTGTTTGGAGCCGACAATAAGCTCTGTTGATTTGTTTGGCGGTAGTTTAAAATATTTTCAATGTTTCCAAAAAAGGTGAAACTTTTATAATATTTCTCAACTACTAATCCATATGTCCAGAAAGACTTTGTTTGAGTTCCGTTCGACAATACTTGAGAGCTTTTGAGTTCGTAATCGAAACCAATGCGCCATTTTTTTGGCAGAGCATATAACAAATCGCCTTTCATACTGTGTTTTGGAGTAAGTGTAACTCTTGAATTCCCTGAGTTAAAATGATTCGTTGCATCCGTGTAGGTGTAACCTACAAATAATACGAAGTCGTAAAATCCGAACTTAAAAAAGGTTTCAGCTCCACGACTTTGTGTAAAACCACTTACATTTTCAAAAAAGTAGTTCGCCCCACTTGTATTCAATACCAACGGATTTTTTAAATACGTATAAAAAAACAACTGGTTAAAATTGATAAATAGTTTGTCACTTATTGGAAACTTGTATCCGAAATCTACATTTCCACCATAAGATTCTTCCGCTCGAGTGGTAGTGCGATTGATTGCCTGAACATTTTTGTACGCAAATAATTCTGCTTCTTGATTGAAAATACTGGCGTTACGGTAACCCATTCCTCCACCAATTCGAGTTGTCATTTTTTTTGACCACTTGAATAAAGCCGAAAAGCGTGGAAGAATGTAAACCTTTTGATTGAAAACATAATCGGCACGCAAGCCACTTTCGATGGCCACTTTTTCTCCTAAATCAAAGGTGTAATTTGCAAAAGCACCAAGAGTTTGTATAGTTTCATTTCGCTTTTCATAGTTAGCTAGCGGTTTTTCATTAAAGTCGTCAGAATAGAAATTGAGACCAGTTATAAAGTTTTTTTTCTCTTTTGAAAAGGTGTAAGACATTTCTGAAAAGCTCGACAATTGTTTTCCAGAAAAGAGGTATTCTCCTTCCAGAAAATTTGGGGTAATGGATAAAGTTCGATCAAAAAAGTTAAAAGAATTTCTAAATGCAAGAGTTCCACTTGGAGAGATTTTGTGCTCCAACTTCACTTGGGTGGTCATTCTATTAACAGCGTTTTCCTCTTTGTAAAAATGAAGTGAATCAATAGTTTCATTATTTAAGACTTTTAAATCGCCTCCTTTTCTATTTTCTTGCGTAAAGGTAGAAGCAACACTTAAGTTTGTTTTTTTTGAAATGTAAAAAACGAGTTTCGGGTTAAAATTATATTTAATCAATTGGGGCATATCACTAAAGCCATCTTTATCTGCATCAAAAGCTAAGTGGCTGTTGCGTTGCGCCAATAAGGTGAAGCCAATTTTGTCGTATTTTTTACTTGTAAACATGTTCACATCAAAAGCACCAATGTGAGAAGCGTTCAGGTGAAAAATTGTTTCTTCGCTTGTTGGTTCCTTCGTAATGATATTGATAAGTCCAGAAATTGCACCACCACCAAACAATGTAGATGCACCACCTTTTATGTATTCAATCTGTCGTAAGTCTAAAGGAGGAATTTGCATGATACTTAAGCTTCCTGAGAAACCACCGTAAAGAGGGAACCCATCTTTCAGAATTTGAGTATAGCGACCGTCGAGTCCTTGAATTCTAACATTTGCTGTATTACTTGTAGCGGAAGTTTGTTGTACTTGAATTCCTGTGCTATGTGTTAACAAATGCGCAACTTTACTGGGGTCCATTGTGGCTGCTTCGTCAATTTCTTCAGTCAAAACCTCTACACGGGTGGGTGTGTTCGCAATGCTTCTATTGCTTCGTGTTGCAGTTACAATCACTTCATCTAACTCTAGTTTTATTCCAGCTAGAAAAATAATAGGTATTTCATTTAGCAATGGAAATTTCAACACTATTTCTAGGGTTTCATGATCCACGTAACTGAAAATTAATGTTTGTCGCCCGTTTGGAATGTTCGTGAGTTCAATTTCACCATTTAAATTTGATAGTGCGCCATTTCTTGTACCTTTTAGTTGAACCGTAACGCCAATTAGATCTTCGTTATGAAGGCTGTCTTTGAGTTGTGTTTTAAAAGTGTTTTGACCAAAAGTTATGGAACTTAACAGTAAAACTAAGAGACTACAATACGTGTTAATTTTGATTAAATGCATCTTGCAAAGGGTTCTTATTTATTAGGTAATTAAATTGCGTCTGATTCAATAATTGTTACGCCCATTTTCGAATTAATCGTTTCACGAATTAAAGTTTTGGCAACTAGTTTTGCTTCAACACCTTTGTATTTTTTAGCCGAACCGATGAATAAGAAGCCGAACGCTTTCATAATTCCTATACCCAATTTTTCCCAAAAACGAAATTCTTTGCGCTTACCAAACAAAAAGGAGGGCCGAATAAAAACCGTTTTTTCGAGTCCAAGTTCAACGGTGTGTAATTCCATCTGTCCTTTTGTGTCTAAATAAAAATTAGAACTCGGTGTTTTTGCCCCAATCGATGAAACAATTCCGATAGTTTCAACACCCTTTACTTTTGCAAATTTCACGAAATTCAAAACAAAATTATGGTCTATCTGATATTGATTTACTTTTGAACCCGCTTTTTTCAAGGTGGTTCCCAAACAGCAAAAAGCCATGTCAAAATTTGACTCAAAAGAAATGTTCTCTAGCGAAGTAAATTCTACGGCAACCTCACTGAGTTTTGGGTGAGTAATTTCGCTATTTGTTCTAAGCAATGAACAAACAAATGTTACACGAATGTCGTTCAATAATTCTGTCAATATATGTGAACCAACCAAACCAGTAGCTCCAGAAATGAGTATGCGCATCTTTTTTGATGTAAAACTAGCAAATTCCATTCAACTAGTTTGTTTACCTTTTAACAGTTTTTGCTAAAGTTTGATAAATTTCTTTACAAATACATTAAAATAAGAACGTAATTTTGCAACTTGAAATCTAAAGTTATGAAAAAATTAGTTCTGCTTTTTATCTTGTTTGCAAATCTTTCCTTCGGGCAAGAAATGAAAATATCAGCAACACTTATCGATACAAATTCAAACACACCAGTTCGCAACGCAGTAGGAATGCTTGTTCGTGTGCGCGACTCGGTATTAATAGACTTTCAGCGGAGCGATAAATTCGGGAAAATTGAAATGTTGACGCCAATTGATACCGTTCAATTCACAATTAAACATCCAGATTTTAGTGATTTCAGATCTATTTTTATTGGTTCAAACGAAAATAAAACCTTCGATTTGGGAGATTTAGCTATGCCAGATAAAGCCAGTTTAATTGGTGAGGTGGTTATTTATGCAAACCGAAGTCCAATTTATTTTAGAGGAGACACCATGGTTTTTGTGGCTGATAGTTTTAAAGTTGCACAAGGAGCAGTAGTGGAAGATTTACTCAAAAAACTTCCAGGAATAAAAGTAGACGCAAGTGGAAAAATCACGAATCAAGGAAAAGAAATTAACCAAGTATTGGTAGACGGAGACGAGTTCTTTGGTTCAGACCCAACAATTGCAACAAAGAATTTAGCTGCAGAAGGAGTTGAAACAGTTGAAATTTATGAGAAAGATGCGGAAGATGGTTCAGATGAGAAGGTGCAAGTATTAGATTTACGACTAAAAGATGAAGCCAAGAAAGGATATTTTGGAAAATCGAGTGTTGCCGGCGGTTTGAATCAGTTTAAACCAACCAATTACGGGTTTTATGAAGGTGAATTCTTGTTCAATGTATACAATAAAAATCAAAAACTCGGATTTTTCGCCCTCACATCTAACACTCCGAAAACTGCTTTGAACGGACGAGATTTATACAAATTTGGAATGAGCGAAGGTGGCGGATGGAATTTTGATGATGCAGACGACATGAATTTTAGCGGTGGAAATTCAATGAACGAAAACGAAGGAATTCCGAACACAAACAAAGCAGGAATGTTCTTAGAACAAAAACTTTGGAAAGGAGCAGAAGCTCGCTTAAATTATAGTTTTTCGCAATACAATGTAAACGCAAATAAATTAACTTTTTCTCAATTTAATTTGGCAGATACAAGTTATTTTACCGACGAAACGAATAATAACAAACAAGGATATGTGCAACATGCAGTTAGTTTAAAGTTTACACAAAAACTCGATTCACTTTCTGAAATTGAAATTGAACCCAAATTAACGCTCAACAAATCAACAAGTGAAACAACTAATTTAACTGCCTTTTTGGATGGAAGTAATGCCATGTCGCGAACTACTGAAATTCAGAACGATGTGCTGTCGAACGGTGTAAGTTTGAACACAACTGTTCGCTATTCTAAAAATTTCAAAAAGAAAAACCGTAAATTAAAAGTGCGCTATAACTTGGGTTACAATGACGATGTTTCAGAAACAGATTTCAAAACAATAGGTGTTTTTGCCGCCACTCCATCTTTTGCCGACACGCTTTCACAAACACGAAGTGCAACAAACAACAATATTGCACACACCATATTCGGGAATTTTGTTGAACCAATTTCGAAAAAATGGAAATTAGAGTTCGACTATGAATTTTATTCGAACGATAAAAATCAAGAGAAATTAACTTTTTCAAATCAAGCAACAACACTAGATTCTCTTTTTTCAAATCGCTTCGAAACTGCTCGTTCTCAACAAAAAGTAGGTGCTTTTGGAATATACGAGTTCAAGAAAATACGCTTCTCACTCGGAACACGCGTGCGCTCTATTTCGATTGATAACTTGAATACTTTTACGAGTGTTTCAACTCCTCAGGCCTTGGTGAATTTTCTTCCAAGAGCAACATTTTTAATCAAGTTTTCGAATTCTTCTCGTATTAATATTCGTTACAACGCAAATTCTTCTTTGCCATCAATTACAGATTTGCAACCGGTTCCAGATAACTCAAATCCGAACTATATTCGAATCGGTAATCCGGAATTGAAGCCAAATTATACACACACCCTAAGCATTAATCAAAACATGTGGAAAGGTTTGAGTGGTTTTTATACCTATAGCGGACTTTCGGTGAATTATAATCAGAACGATTTTAGTTCAAGTACAACGTATGATGATTTTGGTAGAGCGGTTTCAAAAACAGTGAATGTTGACAATAATTTGTATTCAAACCTCTATTCTGGAATGGGTTTTCCAGTTCCAAATACAAAAAACTTAAAAGGTGATTTGAATTTTAATGCCGGATACAACGTTACTCATGCGTTCGTGAATGAGGTTGAAAACATAGCTAAAACAACAGATATTGGCGGTTCTTTTGAACTAGACTTCGACAAAGATTCAATTGAATTAAGTATGAGTGCAGGGGCCAATTATTCAAAACCAAACAATTCGTTGCCCACTTTTAATTCAACTCCCTTTACGAACTATAATTTTGGTTCAAGCATTCGTTACACACCCAGAGGGAAATCGAAGATAACATTCAGAACAGATGCAGATTATACTGTTTCAACCGGAAGAGCTTCAGGTTACAACCTAAATTTTGTGGTTTGGAACGCAAGTGTTGAACGCGCATTTTTGAAATCAAACAACCTCAAGTTTTCTATTGAGGTAAACGATATTTTAAATCAAAACATTTCAAATAACAGAACAGTTCAGGGCAATATGATTGTAGATGAGCGTGTTACTTTGATTAGAAGATATTTCATGGCACGATTAACTTACCGATTCAATAACTTTAAAACAACAGAAAATGATTTCGAAGGCTGGTATTAAAACCCTACTTTTCTTGGCTGTAATTTGTTTGAACTTTTCGAAAGTTGAAGCTCAAATTGTTACAAAAGGAAAGATAACATACGAACGAAGAACAAACTTATATAAGCAGTTTGACGACGACCGGATGAAGAAATTCATCAAAGAGGAAAACAAAATTAAGGTTGAAAAATTTACCTTGTTTTTCAATGATACGGCTGCAAATTATGCGTATGTTGTTCCTGAATCGGAAGATCAAATGTCGTGGGCAACCTGGAAAAACAATGTGTATACAGATTTGAAGAATGAGAAACGAACTGTTTTTATGGACATGTTTGGCACCAGTCTCATTTTAAAAGATTCACTTGTTGAGCGCAACTGGATTATTACTTCTGGCACGCGTAAAATTGCGGGCTACGATTGCACGCGTGCTATTTGGCAAAAAAACGACACCACACGAATCTACGCTTGGTTCACCACAGATATTGCTCCTTCAGTTGGCCCAGAATCTGTTCGTGGTTTGCCAGGAGCAATTTTAGGTTTGGCAACAGAAAACGGAGGAATTGTTTATTTCGCTTCAACGGTAGATATTATTGACCCAAGCGAACTGCAAATTACCCCAGTTAAAAAGAAAGGCAAAGAATATTCTGAAAAAGAACTCTACGACGAAATGGTCGAAAAAATGGAAGGCCAGCCCTACGGCGAGCGCGTAATTCAGGGCATGTTTTTTTGGTAATGTAAAATTGAAAATTGAAAAGAGTAAATTGAAAAAGGGTTATTCTTTACTTTTGACTTTATTTGTACTTTGCCATTCATAAAAGTAAATGGTGTTTCCAAATTCGTTGGCTTTTAAAAGGAAGAGCGATGGACAAATATTTTATTAGCTGTATCTCTTTTTAAAATTGGTTGTATTGGTTTTATCTTATTATGTTTGCTAATAAATGTTTTTAAACAAAAAAAACACTCACGAATAATAATTACCTCGATGAAGAAAGAAAAAAACTATTTTCATTTTATTGTTTTTGCAATCTGTTTAATTGGTTTTTTATACAATTCATTCCAGTTTTACAAGTATATTCATGAGACTTCTGAATTTGCGGGTAATTTAATAAACATAACTTCAAAGGTACTGTTAACGTTTTACAGTATCATTTCTGCTTTAATAATTGTTGCTATTTCTTTTTTTTTATTTAAAAGGTTAAAGTTGATTTTTGCAATTGGTTTAACTGCTATTTTAATTGGAATTAACTATCAACTATTAGTAAAAATAAATTATTCTCATTTTTCCTCATATCAGCCTTCAAGAAAAGAAATTATCGCTGATGCTGAGAAGATTTTCACTAACCAAAAGAAAGGAATAGATTTTTATTTAAAAACTTCAAAAAGATATAGTCCATCTAAACAGATCGTTAATGAAGATGAAAACAGAATTCTATCTTACATCGATTCAATTCTTTCACCGAGTTCAATAGGAAAAGATTCTAAATTAGACTCTCTTCAATTAAATTCAATTAATACTTTTTTAGATTTCAGATTTGATAAATTTGAGAAAGCCTATTTTCAAAGAATCAGAAGTGCAATTCAGCTAGACTTTATTAGTTACTCACCTAACTTAAAACGATTTATAGTTCTTCTTTCATATACAGGGATGAAAAATAAAACAGATATTAATGAGTATAGCGGAATCTTTTTCATAGCTGAAAAGAAAAATAACGTTTTAGAATTATATAATTATTCCGAAAAAGTGAATTACAATTTTTATAAAAGAGAGTCTATCCTTTTTTCAATTCTTACTTGGAAACATTTAAGTTCAAATCTTTCAAATGAAAGCGAATATAAAACTCATCCTCAAGTTTTATCTAATAAATTCTGGAGTTGTCCATTCTTTTTTAGTAAAGTAAAGCTTTCTTCCAATGAAATTTTAACTCGATTTAAAACTAGATGTGAATCTGTTTATGAAAAGGATACAAGAATCTACGTAAAAAAAGAAGTGTCAATCATTAAATAATACGCTGAAAAAACATTCTTTCCTTTAACTGTTCTTCCTTCACTTCCCTAAATCTTTCCCCGTTAAAATACGCAAAGTTCCTCAAAGAAGAGAGTAGTTTATTCTTCCAAGACAGTCAATTTCGCGAAGCGCAATAAAACCGTTTTCGCACCACTTCCGGGGAAGAAAATAGTTGCTTTTCTGTCTGCGCCTGTTCCGTCTAAAGCCGTAACTTTTCCCTTTCCAAAACGGTCGTGTTCCACTAAATAACCCACTTTCAATTCTAAATTTGCGGCATCAGCGTTTCCTGGTTTGTTCGCTAAATCGCTCATGCTTTTTAATTGAGCTGCTGCAGAATGTGGTGTTTCGTTGCGGTTATTTAAACCAACGTTTTTTATTTGAGGAAAGAAACTTCCTCGTCCAGACAAAGATCTTCCACCTCCGGCATTTGTTCCATACGGATTGTCGTATTGCAAATAACTTTCGTCAATCTCAGAAATAAATCGGCTTGGTTCACAGGTTAAAATATTTCCCCATTGGAAACGCGATGCAGCATAAGAAATCTGACACGAACGTTCGGCACGCGTTAATGCAACGTAGAACAAACGGCGTTCCTCTTCCAATTCAGTGCGCGAATTGATAGACAATTGAGAAGGAAATAAATTTTCTTCCAAGCCCACTAAAAACACGTGTGGAAATTCCAAACCTTTGCTTGAGTGAATGGTCATTAATGTAATTTTATTGCGGTCTCCATCTTTTTCTTGATCTGCATCGGTTAACAAAGCTATGTCTTGCATATATTCTGCTAGTTTCGGAGCTTCGTCTGTGCCTTCGGTTTGCATGCTAAATTCTTTGATTCCAGAAAGCAACTCTTCAATGTTTTGATAACGTTCCACCTCTTCCGGACCTTTGTCTTTTTCGGAATACAATTCTTTCAATATGCCAGAAGATTTAGCAATGTGTTGTGCCAATTCGTATGCTCCCAAACTTTCCCGTTGGGCAATAAAGCTTTGAATGGTTGTAACGAATTCGGTTAATCTTTGCCTTGCCGGACCTTGAATTTGAACAGGGTAGCGATTAAAATCGGAAATCACATCCCACAAAGTAACGCCATGTTTATTAGCAGTAATGATTATGTTTTCCCAGGTTGTTTTTCCAATTCCGCGTTTTGGATAATTGTATACGCGTTTCAATGCTTCTTCGTCTGTTGGATTAAGAGTTAGGCGAAAATACGACATCACATCCTTGATTTCTTTGCGTTGATAAAACGAAATTCCTCCATAAATTTTATAGGGCATGTTCATTTTTCGCAAAGCTTCTTCTAGTGCGCGCGATTGGCGATTGGTTCTATACAAAACCGCAAAATCTTTCCATTCTGAAGTTTCACTGTGGCGAATATCGAACACCCGATTTGCAACTAATCTTCCTTCTTCGTTTTCGTTCATTG
>JANNWW010000035.1:0-11146 GCA_031409255.1 Crocinitomicaceae bacterium | reverse complement strand
TTGCATCAAAACCATCCAAACACATTCCGTTTGGTTTAAAAAACAAGGTCTTTCCAGCAAAACCTACTTCTGTAATATTTATTCCTTGCGCCGTAATTGAACCATTAAAAACTGCATTTCCATTCACTTCCAACATTTCATTTGGTGCAGGAACGCCTATTCCTAATTTATACGTTGTGCTCAATTGATTGGCTCCAAGTAATGAAAAATAATTTTGAGAAGCCAATGTTCCAAAGGTTCCATTTCCCAACAATACTTGATT
Source organism: Crocinitomicaceae bacterium (assembly GCA_031409255.1). Taxonomy (GTDB): domain Bacteria; phylum Bacteroidota; class Bacteroidia; order Flavobacteriales_D; family Crocinitomicaceae; genus Fluviicola. Next base: position 10,884 of record JANNWW010000035.1, on the reverse strand, counting down.
TGTATTTCCAGTAAAAACCGTTTTTTGCAGTAAGCCATTCGCATCTGCGGTTAAAAAACCTAAGCCAGCACCAAGTCCGAGGAAGTTAAACTGTCCGTTTCCATTAATGCGGAAACGTTCTAGATTGTTGGTTTTCATTATGAAAGGCTGGTTTGAAGTGCTACCGATGAAAGTGGTGTTGGAAGCATTGCTGTTTCCGTCTAGTTTCCAATTATTTCCTTGTGAAAACGAAGTGATGACTGATAGCGAGGTGATAATTAGTAGAAGCGCAGTTTTTAAATAGGTTTTTTTTTATGAAAAGTTAATTAAAGATCAAAATCTAAATTAACACTTTTAGTTTAATTAACTCAATTTATTTTTGATAGTTTTTAATTTTTTAGTGGGTGGTTTACCCTAGAGATATTGAAACTCAAACAAAGCTTGGGAAGAAAGTAAGTGAAATACGCATTAATAAGTTATTTAAGCAGGGAGAATTAGCTTACAAATCTGATTTAGATATTTCTAAAGTTAATAGAATTAGGAAAAATCAATGGAAGCATTTCTATATTATCCAGAATTGCAAATTCTTTGGCCGTTCACATCAAAGAATTGTTTGATTTCGATTAAAACTTGCAAAAGAATCCTAATTTTAAACCCAAATCAAATGCATGTCATCATTTTTCTCTCAACTTACAGTTTTTGATTGCTCAACTGTTTTGGCTGGTCCATCAGTTGGAACCTTCTTCGCAGAGCTGGGAGCGCAGGTAACTAAGTTTGAACACCCAAAGAACCCAGATGTAACGCGCTCTTGGAAACTAGCTTCGGAAGACAAAACCAGTTCGGTTTCGGCCTATTTTTCCTCCATTAATTATGCTAAGGAATATGAAGAACTCGATTTTTTAAATCCACAGCACTATTCTAAATTTCTTGAAGACTTAAAAAGCGTCGACATTGTTTTGTTTAATTTCAAAGCAAGTGATTACGCAAAATTTAAGCTCACTTCTGCTATTTTATGGAAAATTAATCCGCAATTAATTATCGGGAAAATATCTGGTTTTGGTGCAGAAAGCGACCGCGTAGCCTATGATTTAATTCTTCAGGCCGAAACGGGTTTCATGTCCATGAACGGAACTCCAGAGTCTGGACCAGTAAAAATGCCCGTTGCATTTATAGATGTTTTGGCAGCTCATCAATTAAAAGAAGGGCTACTTGCGGCACTTTTGGAACGCACACAAACAAATAACGGAAAAGAAGTGGGTGTTTCTTTATACGATGCCGCTGTGAGTTCGCTGGTGAACCAAGCCGCTAATTTTCTAATGACTGGTCAAGTTCCGCAGCGAATTGGAAGTTTGCACCCGAATATTGCTCCGTACGGTGAAATGTTTGAAAGTAAAGACCATAAAACAGTTACGTTTGCAATTGGAAGTAAGCGCCATTTTGAGATTTTATGTGCTTTTTTAAATCTAAACGAACTGGTAACAGATCTTCGATTTATAGAAAATGCAGACCGCGTAAGAAACAGAGCTGAGTTAGCTGAATTGCTTTCGAAAAAAATTGTTTTGTACGAATCAGAAGAAATCAAAACCTACATGGATTCTGCGTTTGTTCCTTTTGGGATTGTGAAAAGTTTAGACGAAGTTTTTTCAGAACAAAAAGCAAAAAATTTAATACGCGAAGAAGTAATTCATGGAATTCTTACCAAACGCACAACTCAAATTGCATTCAAATGAGGGAAGAAATCCGAAGCCCGGAAACACCACAAGAATGGGAAGCATATTACGATTTACGTTTCCGTGTAATGCGCGAACCATTGGGGAAACCGCGTGGTTCTGAACGCAATGAAGGAGATGAAATCGCACAGCATTTAGCTCTTTTTGTTGACACTAAAATTGTGGCAATTGCACGCTTAGATTTGTTAGAACAAAAAGTAGGACAAGTGCGCTTTGTTGCCGTTGAAACAGAAATTCAGAGCACTGGTTTTGGAAAGAAAATTATGCTCGCCTCTGAAGCAAAAGCGCTGGAATTAGGATGTGAAAAAATGATTCTTCACGCCCGAGATTATGCCTGTGAGTTTTACAGAAAGTTGGGGTATGCAGAAATCGGTCCTTCCCACAAACTGTTTGATGTGCTGCAGCATTTCGAATTTCAAAAGGAATTAAAAGACCTGAAAAAATAATTTAATGTCGGTTTTTCTCTCAATTGGAACATTTTAAACTAAATTCTGAATCAAATTTAGAACCGAACTCAGGTTATTATTAAAATAACAAAAAAAATTTGGTAATTTATATTTTATTTATTATGCTTGCATAGAATTATTTAGTCACAATTTAGAATCAAGTCCATGAAAGGAGCAGAATTTATTATCAAAAACGTTGAAGCAAGCGAAATCTTTACACCCGAAAATTGGTCTGAAGAAGAAAAAATGATTGCACAAATGTGCGACGATTTTATTTCAACAGAAATTGAACCAAACGTAGAACGAATAGATAAAATGGAGGAAGGCCTGATGCAATCTGTGATGGAAAAGGCAGGCAATCTTGGTTTGCTCGGACTTTCAGTTCCTGAAGAATTTGGCGGAATGGGCGTTCCGTTTAGAACCTCCGTATTGGCAACCGAACACCTCGGAAAAGGCTACTCTTTTTCAGTTGCATTTGGCGCACACACCGGAATTGGAACCCTTCCACTTTTGTATTACGGAACAACGGAACAAAAACAAAAATACGTTCCAAAACTAGCTACAGGAGAATGGAAGGCTGCCTATTGTTTAACTGAACCAAGTGCCGGTTCGGATGCAAATTCGGGCAAAACGAAAGCTGTTTTAAGCGAAGATGGAACTTACTATAGTATTACAGGTCAAAAAATGTGGATCACCAACGGTGGTTTTGCAAACTTATTTACTGTATTTGCCAAAATTGGAGACGATAAAAACCTGAGCGCCTTTTTAGTTGAAGCAGATTCTGAGGGAATTTCATTGAACCCGGAAGAGAAAAAGATGGGAATTAAAGGTTCTTCAACCCGACAAGTTTTTTTTAATAATGTAAAAGTTCCGGTTGGAAATCAGTTAGCCGAACGCGAAGCAGGTTTTAAAATTGCGTTAAATATTTTAAACATTGGTCGCATTAAATTGGCCGCAGGAGTTTTAGGCGGAGCCAAACAAAGCACAACTGAAAGTATTCGCTATGCCAACGAACGCCAACAATTTGAACGTCCAATTTCTAAATACGGTGCAATCAGACACAAAATAGCCGAACAAATTATTCGTTCATATACTGTTGAAAGTGCACTTTACCGTGCAGCGCAAAACATTGAAGAAGCAATAGAAAACTTAGAGAAATCTGGTTTAGATAAACAAAAAGCAACTTTAAAAGGAATTGAAGACTTTGCAGCCGAATGCGCAATGTTGAAAGTTGCCGGCTCGGAATGTCTTGATTTTGTAGTTGATGAAGCCGTTCAGATTTTTGGAGGAATGGGTTATTCTGCAGAAGCAAGTGTGGAACGCGCTTACCGCGATTCGCGTATTAACCGAATTTTTGAAGGAACAAACGAAATTAACCGCATGTTAACCGTTGACATGATTTTGCGCAAAGCAATGAAGGGCGAAATAGATTTGATGGGTCCAGCAATGGCCGTTTCGAATGAATTAATGAGTATTCCTAGTTTCGAAGAATTACCGAATCATCCTTTGGCAGTGGAACGTAAAATGATGACCGATTTCAAAAAAGTAATTTTGGCAGTGGCTGGAATGGCTGCTCAAAAATTGGCCCTGACGCTTTCGAAAGAACAAGAAATTTTGATGAACATAGCAGATATTGCCATCTGGACATATTTAGCCGAAAGCACTTTGCTTCGCGTTGAAAAACTGTTGCTTACAAAATCGGAAGCTGAATGTGCAATCGAAATTGCAATTGTGAAAACATATTTCTACGATTCAGCAGATCGAATTAACAAAGCTGCAAAAGATGCAACGCATAGTTTTTTGGAGGGAGACGAAGCGCGAATGGTTTTAATGGGCATAAAGCGTTTCACGAAGTCTAATGACATTAACCCAAAAGCTATGAGGCAAATTATTGCTTTAGCTGCAATTGAGAAAAACGCATATAATTTATAGAATAGAAAAAAGTAGAAACAAAAAAAATCCCGCCAAAAGCGGGATTTTCTATTTAAAATAATTTTGAAATTACTTGATGTATTTTTCTACTAACTGGTCGTAAGTTAAAGCTTCCGTTCCAACTGTAATTGTTTTCACGTCAATTCCAATCATCATGCGTTTTAACACATTTACGTTTGTTATTTCGTTTTTTGTTAAAGTAACCAACATTTCATGTTTCGCAGCGTCAAATACAACAGTGAAATAAGAAGTATAATAATCTTTTACTGCATCAATCTCTTCAGAGGTAATTTGTTTGTCTAAATGAAAGACATAAATTCCAGAAGTTTTCCCTTTTGAAAGTTCATCTGCAGAAATAGAAGCCGTTTTTTGAGCGAATGCCAAAGAAGAAATAACAGTAAATAAAGCCAATGCAATTAATTTTTTCATAGTTCAATTTTTTAATAAGACGTAAGTTGCGTCCGAAAAGTTGTTTTATAGTAAGTGCAAGATACAAATATTTTGCCAAACTTTGTAAAATGGCAAAACTTTTTAATGCATTTGATAAAAATAAAATAGAAGCGGGAACCGACGAAGCAGGCAGAGGTTGCCTTGCCGGACCAGTTGTTTGTGCTGCGGTAATACTTCCCAAGAAATTTTCGCATCCGCTACTGAACGATTCGAAGCAACTAACTGAAAAACAACGCAAAGAATTGCGCCCAATTATTGAGCAAGCTGCCATTTCGTTCAATGTGCAATTCATAGATGAGCAAGAAATTGGTCGACTAAATATTTTAAAAGCAAGTTTAACTGGTATGTTTCGCGCAGCAAACTGCCTAAACCCAAAACCCGAGTTAATTATTGTAGACGGAAACAAAACACTGCTCGATTTATCTATTCCTTCACATGCAATCATTAAAGGCGATGGAAAATACAAATCTATTGCTGCAGCTTCCATTTTAGCAAAAACTTACCGAGATGAATACATGGAACAGTTACACGATGAATTTCCGCACTATAATTGGAAAGTCAACAAAGGCTACCCCACTAAACAACACCGCGCAGCAATTGAATTGTTCGGAGCATGCAAATATCACCGACCTGGATTTAATTTACTTGGAAACGGACAACTAATTATTCCCTTTGATTAAACAAACTTCTGTTAACTACTTTTCCATTTTAGAAAAATAACTAAGCGTTCAACCACTAATTTTGCGGCAATACACTTTTACTATGTTCAATAAATCGGTATTTCTGTCGCTTGGTATTATTTCTATTCTCTGGATTGGTTATGTGAGCTTGTCTGTTGTCGATTTTTCTGTTGAACCAAAACCTGAAAGTGTTTTTTCTTTAAGCGACAATGAAATTGTTGTAATTCACAAAACAAGTGAAATAGATTTTACCGATCTCCGAATAAAAAATTTAGAAAAAGAAGATTTCTATTTGCAATTGCTCGCGCAGCCCGAACGTGTGCAACATTTTTACTTTTCTACTTCGCGCAAATTGGTTTTATTGGAAAGAAGCAAAGCTTGGACCTTCGATATTATCGAGAACTATGCCCAAAAACTAAATCTTGGGGCAACTTTTCGTAAAACAGACAAAAAAGTGCAATTCAGTAACGGCTGGAAAGGTTACTATTCTGATAATTTTTTCTATTTATCGGCAGAAGAAATTAAGTTAGAAAAAAGCAAAACAATTGAATGGAATTACCTCGATAAGAACGCTTCGAGCTCTGTCTTAAGTCTCGAAAAAAACAAGCAATACAACATCGAAAACGCTTATTTCATAAATGGAAAAACAATTGCCTATTCTTCGCACACAAACGCAGCAGCGCTTCCTCTGGTAAACGACCAAGAAGTGTTTCAAGAACTAATTCCGATTGATTTTTCTGAATACGAATTTTTTGAAAACGCTTATTTAAAAAGAACGCATTCCAAAGACTATTTCTTTTCCGATTGGATGAATTATGGTTTAGCAAAAATAACGAAAGACAAACAAACATGCTTTGTAATAGATTTCAAAACAGGTGCTCAGCCACTAGAATCTATTTGTGATTTTCTTAAAATGGAACACAGTAACGAAAAAAAACTTCGCATTAAAAACGCTGATTTTCCGTTTAATCTTTCCGATTCTGAAGAATTGATTGTGGAAATACATAAAAATTTCGTTTTCGTTTCTAGTTCTCAAAGCTTAATAAACAACCTCATCGGGAACTATGAAATAGGAAACACCTTGGCTCAAGCAAGTTCAAAATGTGAAAAGTTTTTCTCAAAAACGCCTCAAAAAGTGAGTTACAGAAAACTGAACGCAAATTTTACTAGTTGTAGTTCGGCCCTTGAAAAAAGTTTACACCGTGTTCAAGTTCGTTTCACAGAAGAAAGCGTATCTGAAGAAGATGCAAAACTGGTTGCTCAGTTATCGCCAATTCGTTTAGACGGACAATTGGTTTCGCTTTTTGCACTTCCAAACAGTTCGCAAATAGCATCAACAAGCGCTTCCAATTCTTTAAGTCTAAGTTCGAAGGAACGCATTCTCTGGACTAAATCTTTCACCGGAACACAAATCGGAGAAATTCAATACAATTCTATAGGTTCTCAATTGGCGATAAGTCACGAAAACGGAATTCTTTGGATGAATTCTGCTGGAACAATTCTTTTAGAACAAGAATTAACAGCTGTTTCGAGTAGTCCGGCATTGTTCACCTGGAAAGGCGAAAGTTGCATTGGAGTTATTGCAAACGGAGGATTTGTCTATTTTAACTCGAAAGGAAAACAAGTGCAGCGAATTTCACTTTCAGGAAATTTAACTGCTGCTAAAATTGCGCTCCAAGTAAAAAAAGGCGAATTATTGGTTCACATCGTTTCAGCTAACGAATGGATTTGTTTGAATGCAAACAGACAACGCATTGTTTTCAGAAAAAACTTAGGCGAAGGAGATTGGTTTTTAAGTAAACAAGAAGCTAACATGCTGGTTTACGGAATGAATAAAAAACAATTTATTCGTTACACAGAAAATGGTGCAAAATCGATGTTAGTTGGAAATTGCTCTAAAGTTGTTCACTCGCAAACAACAGGCAAAGAGTACTTTGGATTGTTGCAAGGACAGAGTGTTTATGTGATTCAAGCAAATACGGGTACAATTCTAACGCAATTTAAAACAACACTCAAACAAATAGATGATTTAGAGATTCAACAAAACCGTAACGGAAAGTTAATAGTGGGTTTGATAGACGGAATTGCAAACAATTGTTATCTTTACAAACTGAATGGTACTGAATTAAGCAAACAAAGCTATGAAGGTTCTGGGAAAATTGCACTTCAAAACACAAACGAAGGAACATTAATTCTCGCATCTCAAGCAAACGGATATTTAGTTCGCTACCCCATTCTGAATTAAAACACATTATATGAAAAAACTGTTACTATCTGGAAGTTTATTCCTTCTATGTTTAACAAGCCTAACTGCTATTTCTCAAACCAATTACTTGGGTGTTTACCAAAGTAACTACGCCGGTGTAATGGGAATTGAAAACCAACCCGCAAGTTTTGTTGATGGGCGTTACAAATTTGACATGACTTTAGTTGGCTTGAATGTTGGCGCATGGCAAGATTTGAAATCTTTTGACACAGATGCGATGCCTGGAGGTTGGAATAAATCTTTTCGAAAAGACACGCTTTGGATGGACGATCCGTTGTTGATTGATAAATCTGTTTTCGATTTATACGACTGGAAAAATGAGGGTACACGAACGCGCAACGTATATGTAAACACGCAAGTAGAATTGTTGAGTTTCGCATTTCAAATAAAAGGAAAACAATCTTTTGGTTTATCTATCAAAAATAGATTTGTTGCCACAGCAAGAGACTTGAGTCCGAAATTATCTAAACTATCTGAGGAAGGTTTAGATTTTGCCCAATTATGGAATCAAGATTTAAACGATCCAGTAATTAACGCAGATATTTTTGCTTGGAATGAGTTTGGAATCAATTATGGTCGCGTTTTAAAAGACGACAACCAACATTTCATGAAAGGTGGAATTACCTTTAAACTTGTTCAAGGTTTGGCTTCTGCTTATGCAGCAACCGATAATTTAATCTATAAACTTGACAACAAAGACACTTCTTTGGTTTTAAAAGGTGCTTTCGATTATGGTTATTCAGAAAATGTAGACAATATTGATGACTTATCAAATAGTGTATCCACTAATGATTTTATCAAATCTATGCTCAAAAACACACCTTGGGGTGTTGGAGCTGATTTAGGTTTCGTTTACGAATTCAGAAAAAACCCTGAAGAGTTTAAATACGACATGGATGGCGAAAAGAATTTGTGGAAATTAGAAAAAAACAAATACGATTTCCGTTTAGGAGTTGCCTTACTTGATATTGGTGGTGTTCGATTTAAAAAAGGAGGTTTAAGCCGAAATTTTAATGTAGATGTAACCTTACCGTTTAACTTACAAACATTCGATACAAACTCTATTGCAGGTTTTGATGGAGTTTTAGATTCATTACTTACAAATGATCCAGGATGGAAAGAAGATCAAACAACAGGTGAAACGTATTTCATGAATTTACCAACTGCTTTGAGCCTTCAAGCAGATTACCATATTTGGAAAGCGTTTTATGTGAACTTAACCGGACATATTAACTTATTAGGGAAAAGCACAAACTCAAAAGCAAGCACTCCATCTGTTATTTCAATCACCCCAAGTTTCGACCATTCTTGGTTTGGTGTTCATTTACCAATTTCATATTCAACGGTTAGCTCTTTCCGCATGGGTCTTGCAACACGTTTAGGTCCGTTAACAATTGGTTTGGTTGATTTGAAATCGATCTTAGCAATTGGAAGAGTTCGTGGAACTCAGTTTTACTTAGGCTTACGCATGCCTGTTCCGTATATGGCACCAGACGACAGAGACGGAGATAAAGTTTCTGATAAATTAGATGCATGTATAGATGTGCCAGGAATCTGGGATTTCAAAGGTTGCCCTGATACGGATAAAGACGGAATTGTTGACACAGAAGATGCGTGTCCGCTTGATCCAGGACCTATTGAATTTAAAGGTTGTCCGGACAGAGATGGCGATAAAATTATTGACAAAGACGACCAATGTCCAGACGTTGCAGGTGTAATTTACTTCCAAGGTTGCCCAGATGTTGACAAAGACACGGTGATGGACTTGAAAGACGACTGTCCGACAGAATTTGGAAAAATTGCTTTGAATGGTTGTCCAGACCGCGACGAAGATGGCGTGAAAGACTCTGAGGATTTATGTCCAGATAACGCAGGTCCAATTGCAAATCAAGGTTGCCCAGACACAGATAACGACGGAATATTTGACTTCGTTGACAACTGTCCAACTGAATTTGGACCGAAAGAAAACAACGGTTGTCCTTGGCCAGACACAGATAAAGATGGCTTAATCGACAAAGACGATGAGTGCCCTACACTTGCTGGTCCGTTGAAAAACAAAGGCTGTCCTTACATTGACACAGACAAAGACGGAATCTTAGACAAAGACGATGATTGCCCAACAGTTCCGGGTGTTATTGAAAACAAAGGTTGTCCGAAAATTGATAAAGTGGAGCAAGAAATCTTGAACACTGCATTTGAAAACTTAGAGTTCAACACAGGAAATGCTATTATTAAAGCAGAATCTTATGCTTCATTAGATGAATTGGCTAAGTTACTTGTGAAAAAACCAACTTGGAAATTGAAAATTTCAGGTCACACAGATAACCAAGGCGACGATTCGAAAAACATGGTGCTTTCGAAACAACGTGCTGAAGCTGTGAAAGCATACTTAGCAAGTAAAGGTGTTGATGTAACGCGTTTGAAACCAGAATTCTTTGGTGAAACCAAACCAGTTGCTACAAATGACACACCAGAAGGCCGTCAGAAAAACAGACGTGTTGAAATGAAAATATTGTTTGAATAAGAACAAATAAAGGAATACAAAAAGAGTCGAGCAGCAGTGTTCGACTCTTTTTTTTCTTGAAATTCTTAACCTGAATTCGATAATAAAAAATAGTGGAAGTTTTATTAGGAGAACCATACCTTAATAAGAGTAAATCAAACCCAAATTGTCATACTACCGGTAAAAGATGGAACTTCTGTACATATAGGAACATAACCTGAATAATTGAAAGTCACATAATAATTATCCATAAGCCACAAAGTATCTCCAAAAATGTTTGACCATTTATTTACATAAGGAAATTTAATTTCGATTTTAACAAAGTCTTTTAATGAATCAGTGTTTGACCAATATTATCCATTTATAATTGAACTACCTGCCCGATCCATATAATACGAAGGAGCATTTACCATATAAATATAAAAGTCAGAAGTATCGTTTGTTGGATAATAATTAGCAGTATCAGTAATAAGACTTTTAACTCCTGAATATGGACTATTTATTACTTATTTGTTTTGACTTTCTATCTTCCAAATAGAGTTCGTATCTATTTTAAAAAGAAAAGGTTCATTATCCAAACTACCACTAAAATAACAGCTACGGTTCATAATATCTGTGGTATCAAGTTGTGAATATCCTATATTAAAAAAAGACATGAAAATGTATATAATGATAAAATGTAAGTAGTTTCTCATACCTTACTCTATTATTAATTTCTCCACCTCTCTCACTTCCCCATACTTCAACAAAGAAAACTTATGCTACTCCCCAAATTTCAGACAGTAAGTTAAGATAGGAAATAGTAATTTTTTAACTTTACAAATATGTCAACAAAAAGAAGGAAATTCAGTAGTGAATTCAAGAAAAAAGTAGTTTTGGAAGCGCTCAAAGAGCGAGA
>JANNWW010000034.1:0-1517 GCA_031409255.1 Crocinitomicaceae bacterium | reverse complement strand
GTTAAAACCTCAAAAACAACTAGATGTGGATATTTACCAGTTTTTGTCATGTAGTTAGATAAATTTCTTATTATAGTTTACAACTACTTCCTACCGCACAACCACTTCCACCTGCGGTACACATTGAACCTAAATGTGCAGTATTATCTCCAGGTTTTTTAATCCAGCAATCAATTTTACCATACAATACAGGTGCAGTTTTAGTTACACCAGCCAAATCATCTTCGATTATTCTTTCCTGTAGTGTTATAATTTTGTTTTTGTCAAACCTTGACCGAACAAATACTTGTTCTTCCTCATTTGCCGTTGAGGTTTGTTTTGGAGCAATTTCTTTTGAACAGGACAGAGTTAGTAACCCGATTCCAAAAATTAATGTTAGTTTTTTCATAATTAAATATTTAATTTTTCTCAAAGTTATTAAGCTACTTAAAATCAAATAGAATATTTTTGACTAATTTAGTCAAAAATCAATTTATGATTACAGATAAATAGATAGGCAAAAACATAAGAAATTTAAGAGAATTAAAAGGTATTACTCAGCAGTATCTTTCAGCAGTATCTTTCTGATATGATAGGCGTTTCACAAAAGCAGTTGAGTAGAATTGAAAACGGTGAAGTTTCAGTAACAATTGAGATTTTGAGAAAAGTAGCAATTGAACTAGCAATTGAGTTAGATTTAATTCTTTCGTTTAATTCAAAATATATTTTCAATAATAATTCTGTTAGTCAAACAGGAGGTGAATTTAAAGCATTCAATTTAACTGCAATTGATGATGTTGTTAATCTTTATGAAAGACTTTTAAAGGAAAAAGATGAAATAATTCAAATATTAAAAGAAAAACTATCTAAATAGCATCTTTCAATGTGTATTTGTAATTCTAGATTAATTACCTTCGCTAAAACTTTCAAAAATGAAGCAATTCACATGCACAGGAGTAGCATTAGTTACTCCATTTAACGCAGATTTCTCAATAGATTTTAATGGTTTGAAGCGTTTAGTGCGCGAACAAATTGTTGGTGTTAGTATAGAACAAATCATTGGTTTTGATGACAACATTGCTTTTAACAACTTTATCAGTACAGTTTAATGGCAAGTAGGACACTATACAATGCCAATAGAGATGAATAAACTGTATGACGATAAGATTGCATTACTAGAAAACAAAATCAAGTATCAAGCAGAAGAAATCAACAGATTAAAATCAGAGATTATGAAGAAACCAAAATCCAAAGGCTTGTCCGATGAAGAGTTAATCAAAAAACACGGAGACAAACAATATGAAACTTTCAAGAAAAACATGGAATTCATCAACATAGGAATAGTACTTCCACCAACAAAATAAGAACAACATTTATAAACAAGTAAAAGGGTTATCTATGCTACTCCCCAAATTTCAGACAGTAAGTTAAGATAGGAAATAGTAATTTTTTAACTTTACAAATATGTCAACAAAAAGAAGGAAATTCAGTAGTGAATTCAAGAAAAAAGTAGTTTTGGAAGCGCTCAAAGAGCGAGA
>JANNWW010000033.1:0-2951 GCA_031409255.1 Crocinitomicaceae bacterium | reverse complement strand
TTTCGCGACCGAATTGCCAATATAATCCGCGAAATTCAACTCGAAGAAGTAAAACGCCGACTCGTTGTTTGGTATGATTCACCTCAGAAAGATTTACTAGAAGGAGCAATAATTGTAGCAAAATATCAATATCCAAATCTAGAGGAAGACAAAATTAGAGCAGCAATTGAACGCCTGAGAAAAGATTGTTGGCTAGAATTAAACGATTACCTTACAGCTTTTGAAAAAGTAAAAGTGCTCAATAAAGTTATTTTTGGAGTGCATCATTTTACAGGAAACAAAGAAAATTACTCATCCCCACTCAATTCATATATTAATACGGTAATTGAAACAAAAAAAGGAAATCCGCTAAGCTTGTGCATACTTTACAGCATAGTTGCAAGCCAATTAAACCTACCAATTTTTGGAGTGAACCTTCCAAATCATTTTATTTTGGCATACATAGATCAGAATGGAACAAATAATTATCTTTCGAACGCAAACGAATACGGTGTGCTTTTCTATGTAAATGCTTTTTCAAAAGGAACCATATTTCAGAAAGAAGACATTACCCAATTTCTAAATGGAATAGACCAACAGCCACAAACTTGGCACTACGAACCCTGTTCAAATTCAGATATCATTCGAAGAATGCTCACAAATCTGATTGCTTCGTATCAGCAAAATGGAGACGATAAAAAAGTGGAAGAATTAATTGAATTGAGGTCTTTCTTAGACGAATAAGGAATTAGTATTTAAATAAATCTAATTCATTTACCACTTTTTCTATTTTTATATTCTTCATGCAATTACATTCCTTTCCTGTTAAGCAAAAGGAACAATTTTCATCAAAAACCAAGGCGCTAGCATTCACTCCAAGTGCTTTCCAACGACCAGGATGAATGGGTTTGCGGGGCGAAAATAAACCAATTGCTTTCACACCTAAAAAACCACCAATGTGAAGCGGACCAGTGCTACAAGCCACAATTCCAATCGATTTTTGAATTAAAATGACTAATTGGTCAATAGTAAGTTTGCCAGTTGAATCCAAAATAGCGGAATCATTCGGAAGTTCATTTCTAAATAATTCGCCTTCTTTTTGAGTTCCAGTGAACACCACTTTTATTCCTTTTTCAACTAAAACTTCAGCTAAAGAAATGTATTTTTCTATTGGCCATTCGCGCGCACTTCCCTGAGATTTTGGGTGCAAACAAACGTAGTTTTCTAAACTAGAAAATTCAAAAGGAAGCGCACATTTAGTCGGTTTGAAATTAAAAGTATAAGCAATTAATTTATCTAAACTAGGTAGTTCAAAGCGTTTCAAAGCTTGCAATAATTCAAAATTGAGTTGTGCCTCGTGCAAATTGGAGTTCTTACGTGTAAAATTCGGTCGTATGTTACAATTAAGAAAATGAAACAAGCGGTGCGAAGTTCCAATTCTATTTCTGACGCCTGCTTTTTTAACTAGTCGCGCAATTTCCTTTCGTGGAAAAACATGAATAAACGTGTCGAAGTTCTTTAAAATTTTAATTTGTTCATTTTGTGGCATTTCGCTCAGCTCATCCCAAACCAAAACTTCGTCAATGCAAGCATACATGCGAACTAGCGGAGCCGTATAATTTCTGCACAAAAAAGTAATGTGAATTGTGGGAAAATTTTCTTTTAACCATGCGGTCATAGGAAGCGTTAAGAGAACATCGCCAATTGCGTCGGTTCTACTTATTACTATTCTATTTGGAACAATTTCCTTCACAACTTATTTTTATTTAAGCGAATTAATTCTTTGTATTTCAACACATTCGATTGCGCGCTTATTTGTGCAATTTTGAAACCCATCCAACCATCTAAAAAACCATGTTTTAAGATAAACATGCTAAAAAACCGACCGATAGCACTCAAATAGGGCTTAAAAAACCCAGCTTTTTTACCTGCCATGTGGAATTTCTGAGCCGTTAAAAGTGAATATTTATCTGCTCGCGCCCGATGATCTGTAAACGAATAATAGGAATAATGTTCCACCACTGCTTTAAAAACTTTCTTTTCAGCAGGCGGAGAAATCAATACTTCATGCACATATTCTCCACTCCAATAAGAACCTTCTTTCGGAAATAAACGCGGTTTTATATCTGGAAACCAACCAGAATGACGAATCCACTTTCCACAATAATTCGTTAAACGATTCACGTGATACGTTCCTTCAAACCCTTGTTCTTTCACTTTTTTAATTTCAAAAATTAATTCTGTTGAAAGAACTTCGTCTGCATCGAGCGACAGAATATAATCGCAACTTGAAAGTGAATTTAAATAGTTTTTAGAAGCACTATATCCTTCCCATTCACGTTGAACAACTTTTGCTTTAAAACTTTCTGCAATTGAAACAGTTTCATCGTTTGAAAAAGCATCTAAAATAATAATTTCATCCGCTAAATCTTTAACCGAAGCCAAACAACGAGCAATGTTTCGCTCTTCATTAAGTGTGATGATGACAACAGCAAGTGATTTCACTTTATTTCACCCGAATTCGTTGTCCGGGTTGAATACGATTTGCTTTCACACCAGGATTCAAACGTTGTAATTGCGTTAGTGTTAAGCCGTATTTTCCTGCAATTCGATTAAACGTGTCTCCACTGCGAACTGTATAATATTTCTTTTGAACCTTAACTGCAGTTGGAGGAGTTAGCACTTCAGGCTCAATTTTTTCAACAGTTGAAGTATCAGATGGCTCAGGATCGTTTGTTTTATCAAGCTCGCGATCAGGAAAATTTGGACCTTCAATTGTGGTCGTTTGTTTTTGTTGAATTTTCAAAAGCGCACCTGCATTAACAGATGTATTTGGTAAATTATTCCACTTCACAATTTCATCAACAGAGACGCTATATTGATGAAATTGTGAAGTGGAATAATTTACCAAATACATCTGTTAATGCAGGTGCGCTTTTGAAAATTCAACAAAAACAAACGACCACAATTGA
>JANNWW010000032.1:0-35612 GCA_031409255.1 Crocinitomicaceae bacterium | reverse complement strand
GTAGAGTTTTACTTAATTACTAAGAAAGCAGGTGCTAAAATAGGTTTACTATGGAAGTTGATTTTTGCGTCTTTGGTAATGTTAGTAACGGGTTATTTAGGTGAGACAGTTGACAAGGAAAATAGCGTAATTTGGGGGGTTCTTTCAGGTGCTGCTTATTTCTACATTGCTTACCTAATTTGGTTTGGTGAAGTTGCTAAATTAGCTAAAACTGCAGGTCCACAAGTGGCTAAAGCTACACGTATTCTAGCTTGGTTTGTATTAGTTGGTTGGGCGATTTATCCTTTAGGATATATTTTAGGAACACCAGGTGGTCTGTTTGGAATTCAACTTGTTTCTGACCCGAAAGCTGCAGCTCATGCGATGGATATAGTATACAACATTGCGGATGCTATAAACAAAATTGGTTTTGGTTTAGTGATTTATGCGCTTTCTAGAAAAGAAGAAGATTAATACAATTTTAATTCATAACCATATCTAAATACTAAGGTATGGTTATGAATTCTAAAAAAAATTAAATTGAGTAATTTGTTACTCAATTTTTTTTTAAATAAACTTTTATTTTTTTTAACAAACTAATCTCAATCGATTAAAATCAATTCATTTCGAATAGAATATTAGATCAATTAACATTATTATCTCAATAATTAACTTAATTTTATAAAAAAACAAAAAATCATGTTCAAAAAATTTACAATTGCAGACATACTTTTATTTGTAGCAGCCTTGTTATCGCTTATTTTTTCAGAGATACTTTTTTTTCAAGGAAAAAAACAAGATGCATCTTTCATCGGTATATGGGTTCCTTCAATATTAGCCTTTGGAATTTATTTAAAACTAATTAATAATTCAAAAAATGACTGATATTATACCCTACTTTGCTGGTTTCATTACATTACTTTTTGGCTTGGGATTCTTGCTAGCTATTCGTCAGCAAAACGAAAAAAACAAATAATTTTTTCTTAAAAACAATAGCTTTAAAATTTGTTTAGAAAACTGAACAACACTTTTTTTTTAGGTGAGGGTTTATGTTTTAAACTTATTTAAACACTTCCTGAGTAGTACTTAGTGGTTATTTTACTATTTTGTTTAAAGACTGTATTAATTTTACTGAATTTTTAAACTGTATTCAAATAAAATGAAATATACGGTTGTTGTTGTTGTATTCCTTTTTCTCGGTAATCCTTATTTCGCTCAGCGGAAATTTGAACTCGGATTTGGACTATCAAATCAAGGTCAATTTGATAAATTAGTAGAAAATTTTTATTTCCCAGCAGGTCCAAAAGTTTGGTTAGATGACTCGAACAAAGGAAAAGATTTAAGACTTAAAGCGAATCTTTATCTTTCTTATTTATTCAATTACGATTTTGAGTTTAGGTTAAGAACTTCTAAAGCAATCCGGAAAAACGAATACGAAAGAATTTCGCTAACTAGTTCTCTAAAAACTAACAATTTACAGAATATTTTTGAATTTAGTCCCTCTTTTGGCGTGCGTAAAAGTTGGGGAAGGTTTTCGTTTTCAACAGGAGTTGAGCTTCCAGTTTACCTTGTTGGTGATTTGAATGAACAAATAATTTACGAAGAATTCTCAGATTCAGTTAACTTATCTGCTGCTTCAAAGTCCGATATTCGAATGGATGGAGGATTTATTATTGGTTTAAATCAATACATAAGCGTGCGCACCGTTTTAAAAAACCAACTTTTCGTTTTTTCTGAATTAAATTAAGGTTTACTTTATGCTAAGTTGGGTAAAAAATACGAAGACGTTAGTCAAACAACTTTCCCAACAATTAGTGATAGCTATTTTGAGTTCAACAAGAGCTATTCCAAAATCTATTTTTCTTCCATTCAAGTTCAAATTGGAATTGGATATAAATTTAAATGAACACTACAAGTATAAATTCGTTAAAAATTTAGTGCCAAATTGTATTAGGTGTAATTCGACTATTTTGTTATATTTGTTTTAGCTACATGTTAACTTATTGTTAGTTAATTTTTCTTTATTCATATTATTCTGAAACCATAATTTTTTAAATAAAAACAAGTTACATGCAACTGCTTCCAGTAGAAATTATAGAGGTTAATAAGAAAAAGATTGATGAAATTGATACAATTATTCGGTCGATTTATCGGCTTATTATTTACAGCCGACATCACCTCGACGATGATTTACTTGATATTTATCTTAATGGAGTTAGTAATCTGAAAGATCTGTTGAGTGTAAAAAACGCTCAAATGGAAGCTCAAAACGAGCAAGAAGCCGAAGAGTATTTGAAAAATTTAAAAGTATCGCTTGATTTTGTTATCGAAGAAATTATTCTCAACACCAACTTTGAAAAAGAGTTGCAATTGTTTCAGCTTCTGCGTTTGGTTTCGCCCGAAACGAATGCAATTCACCCAAATAAATACAGACAAACATTGGTTCAGATTGGAGCACACATTTGTCCGGACCCAGCACTCGTTCCGCAATTAGTTTCAGAGCTTTTCTTTAAAATTGGAACTATTTCAAATCCAATTATTCGTGCAATTTATTTTCACCACGAGTTATTTAGAATTCACCCGTTTGTTAATGGAAATGGAAGAGTAACACGCGTTGCAAAGAATTGGATGTTGATGTATGACTTATATCCACCAATATTCATAAGCAATGCGCCTCAAAAAAAAGAATACATTAACACGCTTGCAACTAGTTTTAAAGAGCTTATGTTTCAACCAAATAAATGGAATACTTTTACAAATCAGTTTTTTGAACAAGAAATCGATCGCATTTTAATTAACGCTACTTTACTTTTTGAAAGTATTAATATTATTGGGAAAGACAGAGAAAATAAGACGATAAATAAATAAACAATGAAAATAGTTAACGTACAAGTTATTGAATCTTTAATAATTATTGCAACTTACATTGTTGTGTATTTAATTTTTAAAATAGATATCAAAAATTATTTAAAGAAATCACGTTTAGAGAGAAGACGAAGAAAAATGGCCATAAGAGCAGTTCAGTTGTTCACCACTATTACTGCAATTATTCTATTAACAGGAGTTTGGGGATTTAAACAAAACCAAATTTTATTCTTCGTTACTTCAATATTAACAGCTTTAGGAATTGCTTTTTTTGCTCAATGGTCTTTGCTTTCAAATATTACTTCAAGTATTTTGATCTTCTTTAACCATCCTGTTAAATTAGGAGACTACATTAAAGTATTGCACAAAGATTTTAATTATGAGGGCGAGGTAACAGAAATGGACTACTTTTTTGTGCACATCAAAACTAACGAAAACGAAACGGTGACAATTCCGAATTCTCATTTTTTCGACAAATCTTTTTCGGTTCGCGAAAAGAAATTAAATCCAAACGAAGAAGTGAAATGAAGAAAGTACTTTTTGTAACAATTGCTTTGTGTTTTTTATCGAAACCCTTAGTTGCTCAAAATTTAGATCTAGGCTCGTGGAATATTTTGAATTTAAAATATAACCTCAACGATAAATTAAGTTTTTTTGGAGAAGCGCAATTGCGCTCCTTAAAATTTTATGACAACTTTCATTACCACGAAGTTAAAGGTGGAGTAGACTATAAAGTATATAAAAACGTGAAACTTATTTTGGGTTTTGGGAGTTACCAAACATACAAAGAAGGCGGAAATTTTGTGTTACCTAAAAACAACGATGAATTTAGAATTTGGCCGCAAGTTGTGTTTTTTCAATCTATCTGGAACTTAAAAATTGAACAGCGGTATAGAGCAGAATTACGTTTTACGAGTAATGGCTACCGCAATAGGTTTCGGTATAGATTTGGGCTCTCTTATCCCTTTGGAAAAGAAAAAAAAGACTTCAAACCATTTCAACTTAGCGCAAGTAACGAACTTTTTTTTACTAACAAAGAACCTTATTTTGAACGAAACAGAATTTCTTTTGCTTTTAATTTCAAACCTTCAAAAGCGGTAGCTTTACAAGTAGGATATTTGCATCAGTTCGATTACAAAATATACGATGAAACCGGTCGCGACTTTCTTCAAATTGGTTGTTTTATAGAGTTGTTCCGAAAGAAAGCGGAAAGCAAAACTACCGACATGGATATAAAAGATAATTAAAAGAACAGCTATTCTTCGTTCTATTTAATTTTCTTTGAAATTGTATAAAATCTCTTCTTTTTTTATTTCAATCCAGAAAGAAAAGTAAGAATAAATTTTATCTTTGATTTCTTAACACTAATTAATTTAAACTAGCATGAAAAAATATTTAGCAGAATTTATCGGAACATTTTGGCTCGTTTTGGGTGGTTGTGGAAGCGCAATGCTAGCAGCAGGTTTTCCGAATGTAGGAATTGGCTTACTTGGAGTTTCATTCGCTTTTGGTTTAACTGTTTTAACTATCGCTTATTCTTTCGGACATGTTTCGGGAGCACATTTAAATCCGGCGGTAACTATTGGATTATGGATCGCAGGAAGAATTTCAGCTAAAGATGTTCTGCCTTATATTTTATCTCAAATAATTGGCGGAATTGCCGCTGCTGGAGTTTTATATATTATTGTAACCGGAAACGGAGACGCAATTGGTGACTTTGCAGCCAACGGATTCGATGAGCATTCACCAGGAAAATACAACATTCTAGCTGCAATTGTAACTGAATTTGTAATGACATTCATGTTTTTATTGATTATCTTAGGGGCAACTGATGCGAAAGCTCCAAAAGGTTTTGCAGGAATTGCAATCGGACTTTCTTTAACGCTCATTCATTTAATTAGTATTCCAGTTACAAATACTTCTGTTAACCCGGCAAGAAGTATCAGTCAGGCACTTTTTGTTGGAGATTGGGCACTTTCTCAACTTTGGGTGTTTATTCTGATTCCTATTGCTGGTGCTGCACTTGCAGGTGTAGTATACAACTATTTCAAATCAGAATAATTTAAACGCTTTTAAAAGTTCGTTAATTAATTATTTTTAGATAATTCTAAATTCATTTAATCGATTATTCCAAGTTTTAAAAATACTATCGTATCTTTAAGTAACTTTCTGAAGCATACAATTTGAACAATTATTAGAATTAGTAGAAATTCTAAATTTTTAATTGATTAACAGAAAAAAATAAATCATATATGACCGATCATAAACTGGCAGTTTTAATAGACGCCGATAACGTTCCTTACGCAAACGTAAAAGAAATGCTCGAAGAGATTTCGAAAAACGGAACGCCAACAATTAAACGTATTTATGCAGATTGGACAAAACCCACTGTTTCCGGATGGAAAAATGTTCTGCTCGAAAATGCAATTACCCCAATTCAACAATACAGCTACACCACAGGGAAAAACTCGAGCGACAGCGCATTAATAATTGATGCGATGGATATTTTGTATTCAGACAAAGTGAATGGTTTTTGTATTGTTTCGAGCGACAGTGATTTTACAAGATTGGCAACAAGACTGCGAGAAGCAGGAATGATTGTAATTGGTTTTGGTGAAAAGAAAACACCACAACCGTTTATTTCTGCTTGCGATAAGTTTATTTATTTAGAAATTCTTAAAAAGAAACCACTTGAAGTAAATAGTGTAGTAAAATCTAAATCGAAATTAAAACAAAAAACAGAACCATTAAATAAAGTCGACACTGAAACTATAAAATTAATTATTGATAGTGTGAATGACTTGGCTGATGAAAATGGATGGACATTTTTAGGTAACCTAGGCAACTTTATTATCAAAAAGAAGCCCGAATTTGATCCAAGAAATTACGGCTATCAAAAACTTTTACCTTTAATAAAAGAGATGAATAAATTTGAAATAGATGAGCGCGATACAGGTCGAAATAACATTCGACATATCTATTTAAAACAAAAGTAAAATTTCATACATTTATTTTATCTAATCAGCATAACAAATTGCGCAACTTTTGAATTAAAAAGGAGTCTTTAATTCATACTATAAATTCTTATGTTAAAAAACGCTTTACTTCTTCTTTTTACAATTCAATTTTGCGTTGTTTCATTATTCGCACAAATTCCTGTTGGATCATATATTGGTATTGACTATGCTACAGCATATACAAATCCGAGTTCTGGTGCTGCTTGTCTAGGTATTGGAGCAACTAATAGTGCAATTGGTGATGCAGATTTTGTGAATGGAGCCGCTGAAATTTCTCTTGGTTGGTCTTTCTCCGGAACATGGAATTCTGGAGCAAGCTACACAGATGGACCAGGCAGTGAAGTATTATTAGTTTCTCTTCATACCTATACTGAAACATGGAGTGTCGCTCTTCGATTATCTGACGGTTCAACCACAGCTTTTTCAACCTATGCGTTAACAATTGTAACAGATAATGCAGTTGGTTCTCTTCAAGCGTGCGATAATTTTTATGCTGGCCCTTTCGATTATGAGCGGCCAAGTCAAGAATTAGATTTTGCAACATACTCAATTCCACCTGGTATTGGAGTAATCGGAATTATTTTCGAACCTCTATCTGATGGGGCAGCAGATCCAGATCCGCATGGGGTTTTGATACTCCAAAATACACCCATTTTAGAACCCGGTGCATCTATAGATGTACTTCCAGCCTGCTTTGGTTCATGTAATGGTTCTGCTGAAATAATTGATGGACCAAATACTCCGTATACGTATCAATGGGATGCGAGTGCAGGAAATGTTACTTCTCAATCAATTTCTAATTTATGCGCAGGTTCGTATACCGTTTATGTAACAGATTCAGTCGGAACTATTGATACTTTAATAGCAGTTATTACAGAAAATCCAGAAGTAACTTTAACTGAAATATCAGTTAGTACGAATCTTTGTTTCGGTCAAGAAAACGGAGTGATTCAAGTAATTGGAGGAGGTGGAGATTCTCCTTATCTTTATTCTATTAATGGCTCAAGCTTCAATTCCTCAACTAGTTTTGATTCTTTATCTGCTGGTGTTTATACACTATTTGTTCAAGACGCCATTCTCTGTTCAGATTCGTTGATTCTTACAATTGAAGAAGGTGCACCAATTAATGTGAATCAATCATTCACTTCTGAAACTTGCTTAGGAGAATGTAATGGCACTGTTTCGCTGAATGCAACAGGTGATCAACCACTTTCTTATAGTATCAACAATTGTGTTACTAATTTTCCAAATGGAATTTTTACAGATTTATGTGCGGGAAATTATTCAATTTGTATCGAAGACGTTAACGGATGTGCTTATTCAGACACACTAATTATTGCGCCCGGAATTGTAACTGAAATTCCTTCTTCATTTTTAACTGATACAGTTATTTGCATTGGCGAAGTTTATAATTTAATTGCTCCAAATTTGAACCCAACTGCAACAACTTATTCATGGAATAACGGAGCAATAGGTTCAAGTATTGAGGTTTCCTCTCCAGGAATTTATATTCTTACAATGTCTAATTTATGTAATTCGAGTTCCGATTCAGTTACAATTGATAACAAATTGTGTGACATTGAAGCGCCAAATATTATCTCTTTAGCCGAAGGTTCTCAGAATCCGATTTGGTTTGTAAAAGCAGAAGGACTTAGTTCTTTTAATCTAGTGATAACAAATAGATGGGGAGGAGTTATCTTCGAATGCAATGACGTAAATGCACAATGCTTTTGGAATGGAACTGATAAAAATGGTAATCAAGTAAAGGAAGGAGTTTATTTTTACACCATTGATGCAGCATTGGAGGGAAGTAAAAGCCTTCAAAAACATGGTTTTATTCAAGTAGTTGATTAAATTAATTAGCATTAATTACAATGAATCCAAAAGTTGATGATTACTTCACTAAAGTGAAAAGATGGCACAACGAATTGGTCAAATTACGTCAAATTTGTAATGATTGCGGATTAACAGAAGAATTCAAATGGAGAAATCCGTGCTATACTTTTCAGAATAAAAACATTTTATTTATTGGGGAATTAAAAGATTCTTGCGTGCTCAGTTTTATAAAAGGTTCCTTGTTGAATGATTCGAATAAAGTATTAATTCAGCAAACAATTAACTCACAAGCAGTTAGAATTGTACGATTTACTTCGGTAAATGAACTAATTGATTTAGAATCAATTTTAAAAGCATACATATTTGAAGCCATAGAAATAGAGAAGGCGGGTTTAAAAGTAGACTATAAAAAAGACGCGGAAATTCTTTTTCCGAAAGCCATTCTAGATTTTTTATCAACTGATAAAGAATTGAAAAATGCTATTGAAACCTTAACTCCCGGAAGAAAAAGAGGATACAACATTTTTTTTTCTGCAGCCAAACAACCCAATTCTCAAGTAAATCGAATTTTAAAATACAGAAAACACATTCTAGAAGGAAAAGGAATGAATGATTGCATTTGTGGACTTTCAAAAAAAATGCCTAATTGCGATGGCTCACACAAATTTTTGTCAATTACCACCCAACTCTGATTTTTTTTAAAATTTTTTTTTTATTTTTCATTCTGGAAACCCAGTAAATGTTAAGTCTAATTATTTTATTATTATAAAATTTTAAAATAATTTACCAGGGTGAAAACTTTTTTAAAACACTTTTGTTTAATTTTTAATTTCAATCATTAAACAAAATAATTATGAAAACAAATTTATTAAGTTCAAATTTAAAAAAAGCATCGATAACATTATCTGCGCTTTTATTATCAGCAGGAATTTCTGCTCAAACAAATGTTTTTGACAATGTTATTGCAACAAGTCCAAATCACACTTACTTAGAAGCTGCGCTTATTCAAGAAGGATTAGTTGGTGCATTGCAAAACCCCGCTTCTGATTTAACAGTTTTTGCTCCAGACGACGCAGCTTTTGATGCACTTGCTGCTTCATTGAGCATTACTATTCCTCAGTTATTGGCTTTACCTAATTTAGATGACATTCTTACTTACCATGTGCTCGGAATTACAGTTCCTTCTTCAGGTATAACCAATGGTCAAATTGTACAACCGTTAAGTTCAACAAACACATTAAAACTAACGTTAACTTCAACAAACACTGTTTTTGTTAACCAAGCACAAGTTACAGTTCCAAATTTAACAACAGATAATGGAGTGGTGCACTCAATTAACGGCGTATTGTTGCCATACGAAACTGTTGTTGATATTGCGATTGATAATGGTTTTACTTCGCTTACAGCTGCAGTTATTAGAGCAGAGTTATTACCAACTTTATCTAACCCTTTGGGAACTTTTACAGTGTTTGCTCCAACAAACGCAGCTTTTGATGCACTTGCAACTTCTTTAAGCACTAACATAGCAGGTTTATTAGATTTACCAAATCTAGGGGATATTTTAACATACCATGTTTTGGGAACAGAAATAGCTTCTTCAGGAATTACGAATGGTGCAATTGTTCAACCTGTAAGTGCATCCAACACTTTAAAATTAACATTAACATCAACAGGAAATGTATTTGTTAATCAAGCTCAGGTAACTACAGCAAACTTGAATGCTGACAACGGAATTGTTCACGTATTAAATGCAGTTGTTCTACCTTTTGAAACAGTAGTAGATGTTGCAATTGATAACGGTTTTTCAACACTAACAACTGCTGTTGTAACTGCAGAATTGTTACCAGCATTAACTAATCCTTTCGGAACATTTACAGTTTTCGCTCCAACAAACACAGCTTTCAATAACTTCGCAACGGCATTAGGTACAAACATTGCTGGTTTATTAGCAAATCCTGAACTTGCAGATATTTTATTGTACCATGTTTTATCTACTGAAGTACTATCTACAGCATTAGTGGCTGGTCCAGTTGCAACTTTGAATGGTCAGAATATTAATGTAACTTTAATGCCTGCAGTAATGATTAATACTTCAAATGTTGCTTTAGTAGACGTTCAAGCTGACAATGGTGTTGTTCATGTAATTGATGCTGTTTTGTTACCAAGTTTAGCAAACATCAATGAAGCATTTGTTGAAACAATCAGTATTTCGCCAAATCCTTCAAGTGATATTATTACATTGTCAAACATCTCTTCTGATGAATTTACAATTGTTAACACACTTGGAGCTACAGTTAAATCAGGAAAAGTTGAAAACAACCAAATTTCTATCTCAGAATTAGAAAAAGGAAATTACTTCTTAAGACTATCTAACAACGAAGGAACTTTCCAAGCTAAATTCATTAAATTGTAACAACTAGGAATATTCTCCAATACAACAAAAGAAAGGTCTGGCTGAAAAGTTAGGCCTTTTTTTTGAACCGAATTTTCTATATCCATTCTTTTCTAATATAAATTTAGATTAATCACTATAATTTAGCGGTTATTAAATTCTTTTATACGATTAACTAGTTTTTTATTTTTCTAGGAATTCAAGAATAGCTCATTTATACAGATTCTTTTAGCGCGTTTAGCAACTATATTAGTAAAATAACGTTTTAATATAAACACCCCTATATGTATTTAAAATCCCTCTCTTTTATATTTTTTTTATTTTGCTCTTTAAGTTCAATTTCTCAAACAGTAGATTGGATGAAAAATGGCGGTTTTGACCTATCTGACAAAGGCACAAAATTAGTAATGGACAAGGAAGGAAATACATACATGACGGGTTATTACAATGAACAAGCATCTTTTGGTTCAATCTCAATTCCTTTTTCAAATCCACATAGCAAAGAAGTTTTTATTGCAAAAATTGACCCTTCTGGAAACTATTTATGGGTAAAAAATGGGGTGAATTACTACGATGATCGGGGTTTAGGTATTTGTCTAGATGATCAAAATAACGTGTATGTAACCGGAACATGTTGGGGTGGAATAACTTTTGGAGCGCTGTCAGCTTCAACTCCCTCTAATTACACAGATAATATTTTCTTTATAAAACTAGATCAGAATGGAAACTTCTTACATCTAGAAGTAGTTGGCTGTGATGAAGGAGACGACCACGGAACCGATGTAGCTTTTGATGGGAATGGACATATTTATGTTACTGGATTTATTTCAAGTGTAAGTTTTTTTCAGGATGGAGTAGAGGGATACGCCAACTTTGGTTCTGTTTCAGTTTTCGCGCCAGAAGATTCACTTTCCTTTCTTGCAAAATTTGATATTGCAAGCAATAATTGGCTTTGGGTAGAAACATTTGATGGCGAAGATTTACAAAAAGATAACCGAGTAGCTTTAGATGCTTTCGGAAATCCATACGTGTGTGGAGGATACAAAGGAACAGTAGATTTTGGAACTCAAACACACAACTCAGTTGGAGGAAGAGATATTTTCATCACAAAATATGATCCAGCTGGCAATCATGTTTTAGCAGCAACTGCCGGAAGTTTATTAGATGATAGAGCAGACGCAATTGCAATTGGCGCCGACAATCATGTTTACATTACAGGAGAATTTAAAGACAAAGCCGCTTTTGGTTTAGATACTATAAATAACAATGGAGGCGCCAACGGGAAAGATATTTTTGTTGCTCGAATGGATTTAAACGGGAATTGGAAATGGGCAAAAAAAGCTGGCTCGAACGGAGGAAAAGATAGAGGAACTGGAATTTGTATCAACAATAAATACAACGTTTTCGTTTCAGGTGAGTTTAAAGGCGAAGCCAAATTTGGTGGAGATATTGTTTTAGACTCTGGAGCAGATAGTGTTCAGTTTTTTGTTGCTGCAATAGATACGCTCGGAAAATGGCAATGGGCAAAACAAGGTGGTGGTTTATTGGAAGATAGAGGAACAGCAGTTGCTTGCGACACCTCTTGTAATGTTACAACTTGCGGCTATTACCTCGGAAATAGCACTTTTGAAACAACTGCCCTTGCACCTATTTCAAATCTAATTATTAAGAAAGATATTTTTGTGGCAAAAATTAAAGACGCTTGCTTTTCTTATGCTCCTCCAGTTGTTCCGCCAGTAATTCCTGAAGACCAAGCCTGTGTTCCACTTGAAGGAAATATATTTACCCCGAATAACGATGGAGATAATGATAATTATGTTTTTACCAAATCGTGCACTGCTCAAATATCTAACGTAGTGATTGTTAATCGTTGGGGAAATGTTGTTTATTCATCAAATGATATAACAAAATCGTGGGATGGAAAAGACACAAAAGGAATAGCTGTTAGTGAGGGTGTTTATTTCTACACTCTTAACTACAGTTTAAACTCAGGATTTACCGATTCTAAAAAAGGATTTATTTCAGTTTTTCGTTAGTCGAGGCCGTATTTAGTTTTGTATTTTCTATACAAATCATCTTGTCTATTTGTAATTGGTGCAAACTTTCCATTCACTAATATTAAGGTTGTTTGATGAGTTCGCATATCTAAAGCCGAACCTTTCGACACAAATAAGGTAGCTAGTTTTCCTTCCTCAATTGAACCATAAAGTTTATCAATTCCCAATATCTCACAGCTTGACAGCGAAATAGAACGAATTGCTTCTTCCTCAGTTAAACCGTAAGACATTGCTAAACCAGCTAAAAAAGGTAAATTTCGTACGTTCATTGCTTCCATATCGCCTTCGTTTTGTAAACAAAATTTTACGCCTGCGTCTTGTAATAATTTAGGTAATCGAAAAGGTAAATCAACTGCTTCATCTTCGTAATCAGGAAGAGAAGTAACACGCGGAAGCATTACTGAAATGTTTTGCTCCTTCAATCTTTCTGCAACTAGGTAGCTTTCACGACCTCCAACAACCACAACGTTTTTCAATTCATGTGTTTTAACGAAGTCGATCACATCCAAGAGTTGCTGCTGGTCATTTGCATGAACAAATAAACGCGCTTCACCAGTAAAACATTTTTTCAAAGAAGCATAGCGTAAATCTAAACCGTTTTCTGGATTGTAGCTTTTTGTTGAAGTAAAATAGGAACTCAATTCGTCTACTTGTTTTAAATAGTCTGAACTCATTTTAAAAGTTTCGCTTCCTCCATATTGAATAACTTGCGGCCAATTAATATGAACCCCATCGTCTTCTTTAATTAAACCATCTTCCCAATTCCAGCATTGTGCCGCAACTAATGAACTCTTTCCAGAAATAAGTCCACCGCGAGGAGTTGTTTGAACAATTAAAATGCCATTCGCTTTTACAGTCGCTAAAACTTCACTTTCACAATTGAAAGCAACGATTGATCGTACATTCGGATTCCATTTCCCTACTTCGTCAAAGTCTGTAGACGCTCGAATTGCATCTATTTCCGTTAAACCAAGCGTTGAATTCGGAGCAACAAAACCAGGATAAACATGCTGTCCATCCAAATTAATTATCGTGTCCCAGTCTTCTCGCTTATATGTGTAAGCAAGTGAATTGCGAACAAGAGTAATTTTCCCTTCAACAACTCCTATCAATCCGCGACCATAAACCTGACCGTTTCCTACATGAACTGTTCCGCTTTCAAGCAAAATTCGTTTGTATTCCTTTTGTGTAAAGCTACTATTTGCCTGAAAAAGGAAAAGCAATAAAGTTATTAATAGTTTCATTTCGTTCTTAATGTTCGTTAGATTCTTCAGATGCTTCTTCACCAATTGTATTGCAATGAAAATGTTTATTTTTCTTTTTCACAACCGTCTTCTTTGGTTGATCGTCATTTCCGGGGTCGTTCATTTTAGATAGAATTTTCACACGTTCAGCTAAAACTTCTTGTTGAAGAATGAAATCTTTTTCACGGTCAAATAACACTTCGCCATCAACAACTGTATAAAGAACTTTTGCTTCAATACTCAACGGATTTGTTGTCCAAAGTACCAAATCTGCATCTTTTCCAACTTTCACACTACCAGTTTGTTTGTCAAGATGAAGCATAGTTGCCGGATTTAAAGTTACCATTTTCCAAGCATCTTCCTCGCTCGCGCCTCCGTATTTCACTACTTTTCCCGCCTCTTGGTTCAGTCTTCGTCCCATTTCAGCATCATCCGAATTTAGTGCCACAAGAACACCCATTTTATTTAACAAAGAAGCATTTTGAGGAATGGCATCTTTTACCTCATATTTATAGGCCCACCAATCTGAGAAAGTGGAAGCTGCAACGCCATGTTCTTTCATTTTATCGGCTAATTTATATCCTTCTAAAATGTGGGTGAATGTATTCACATTGAACCCAAAAGAATCTGCAACATGCATCAACATATTTATTTCTGATTGAATATAACTGTGACAAGTAATTCTGCGCTCTCCCTTCACAATTTCATACATTGCGTCAAGTTCCAAATCTCTTGCAGGTGGAGTTTCGCCCAATTTCTCTACTTGTTTAGGAGATAACTTCAAGAATTTCTCTTGTGCTTCGTGATAGGCGATAGCACGCGTAAATCCATCCATGTAAACTTGTTCAACACCCATTCTTGTTTGCGGAAAACGGACTGTATTGCGGTCGCCCCAATTGGCTTGTTTCACGTTTTCACCTAAAGCAAATTTCACAAATTTAGGTGCGTTTGGAATTAAAAACTCGTCAGGTAAATGTCCCCATTTTAATTTTATTAAAGCACTTTGTCCGCCTACAGCATTTGCAGAACCATGTAGTAACTGAGCAGCAGTTACACCTCCAGCTAATTGTCGGTAAATATCAATATCGTCCGGATTAATACAATCACCCATTCGAACCTCTGAAGTATTCGACTGGCCACTTTCATTTACTCCCTTACTCAAAGCAATGTGCGAGTGCTCATCAATAATTCCGGAAGTTAAGTGTTTGTTTGTTGCATCAATAACACGCGCGTTTTCAGGTTTCACATAGGATGCTCCACCTCTGTAAATTGCTTTTATTTTTCCGTTTTCAGACACCACCGTTGCGTTTTGGATAATTCCATCGCTTTCATTTGTCCAAACAGTTGCATTTTCAAAAATTATGTATTCTTGTTTCGGTCGCTCTTTAAAACCGTAAGGCATATTTGGAAAATAAGTTGTGCCAATACTTGCCGTATCTAATTTCCACGCTAGTTTATCTTCTTTGTCGTTGTCTGCTTTTTTAGTTAAAAATCCACCCCAAACAACACGTTTGCCATTGGGTCCAATTCCATCGCCTTCCATAATGTTGACTCGCGGATTCATTACACCTTTCAAACTGAAGAAATAAGGTTCACCATCTTTTTTTACAATAAACTGAATGCTCACGTCATTTTTAACAAGTGTAATAAAAGCATCTGCTCTTAATGTGTCTACCGAAACACGCATTGTATCAACCAACGGACCGAAGGTTTTAATTTTACCATCTAATTTTTCAGGACTTCCAGAAATAATTAATTCATACTTTACTCCGGCAATATTCAAAGTATGTTCACCGCGAATATCCATTTCAGGATTTTGTTGGTGAACAATTCGTTCGCCTTGCACAAAAGATTCTAAAACAGTTGCATTGTAAAGAAATGGATTTTTATTGTAGAGTGAGAATGAGGCCCATTTACCCGATTCTAAACTTCCGTATTGATTCTCAATTTGCAATATTTTCGCAGGCTCTGTTGTTAGTGAACGAAGCGCATCTGAAACTGTCCAACCTTTTGCAAGTGCTGCATGTATATTTTTCCAAAAATCGGCAGCAGATTTAATTCCCTTTGCTGAACTTGTGAATGGAATCTTATGATTCATTAAAAAACTTGGATTAGTTGGTGCAAGCTCCCATTTTTTTAATTCAGAATACGGAATTTGACGCGCAAAATAAGGGTCTTTTGCATCATACGCGATGGGAAAGTTGAGCGGAATTACAATTTGCTCTTTTAAAGTATCCCACACATTTCCATAAGCATATTCTTCACCAGATCCGAAGTAAATAAAAGTGCGGTTAAATTCTTTTGCAATTTTTCTTGCGCGCAACATTTCATATTTATCTGGAACCGAAAAATAACAGTTGCTTTTGCTCTGAAGCGTGAGTGCATCTAAAGAAATATTTGGTGTTTTTCCGAAGTTTGTTTGCCACTGCGCATCGTAGAATGCTTGGCGTAAAAGTGCAATGCAGCCAACCTGCGAACTTGGATATTCCATATTTGAAACGCCTTTATTGAAGGAATAAAAACTTCCGCAATTGGTTTTTTCAAAGACTTCTGTTTCTTTTGTACCCAATTTTATTAGAACTCCAGTTCCTTGCGCCAATCCGTCATCTTGATGAGACACAATTAACCCGTAGCCCATTTTCTGTAAATTCGTGAAGTCAGTTGCTGAATATGTGAAAATTGAACTCGCATCTATTTCCGGATGAATTGTCTCATTCCAGTAATACGGCCCAGTTTTACTTGAGTTTTGAGAAGCAGTTGGAACTGGTCGTTCAACAGCGGCATTCACTCCAACACTTGAATTGAGTTCAATGAATGAAGCAACAATCCAAGCTCCATTTGCATCAATAATAGGCAAGTCTTGTTTGTCGCTTGATCGGGTTTCAACGGTTTCAATTTTACCGTTTCGAATAATAACACTTCCGTTTTCAACTGTTTTTGTTGGAGAAACGAGCATGTTAACGTTTATAATACGATAGGAGTTCTGTTTACTTAAAACGATTCCGTTTTGCGGCTTAGGCGTTTGAGAATAACTAAGAAAAACTACTAAAAAGGAAAAAAAGAGTATATTAAATTTCATTCTTCTATTTATTTTGACTTCGGAAAATTAAACATTTATAACGAAAAATGGTTCTATATGAAAACCAAAAATGAAAAATGCGTAATTTAGCATTCAAAAATATAAATTTATGAACGTTTTAGTTAGTATACACTCTATATCTCGGTGGTTAGTTTTAGGATTATTAGTTTTCGCGATTTTTAATGCTCTTTCGAAGAGAAACTCAGGTAAATTTGAGAAATCAGATAAGTTAATAAACTTGTTTGCAATGGTTTTTGTTCACATGCAAATATTAATTGGATTGCTTTTGTATTTCACCTCAGGAAAAGTGTCGTTTGTAAGTGGTTGGATGAAAGTTGCTCAACTTCGTTTCTTCGGAATGGAACACCTTATGATGATGGTAATTGCAGCAGTTTTAATTACAATTGGTCGTAGAAAATCCGAAAATTCAACAAATACCAGATTAAAACACAAAAAGATTGTAACATTTTATTTAATTGGTTTGTTAATTATTTTGGCAGCTATTCCATGGCCAGGACTTCGAAATTTCGGAACAGGATGGTATTAAAATTAAGTTTTATTGTTTGTTTACTTGTTTTAGTAGCTTGCAGTTCGAATCAGAAAAGCGAAAAAACTGAAATGCTAGAAAACATTGAAGCTCCAATGACAACTGATGAAGCAAGAGTGGTGTACAGCTTAAACTGCGCTGCTTGTCACGGTCAGGATGGTAAAATGGGAGCGAGTAATTCTGCTGATTTAAGTAAAAGTAAATTAATAGAAATAGAAATTGAAAACGTTATTTTAAACGGGAACGCAAAAGGAATGATGCCCTACAAAGAAATTTTATCTGAAAGAGAAGTCGCTGGGTTAGTTGATTATGTTCAAACTTTGCGCAAATAATTTATGAATGAAGGACATATATTAGTTGATGCAACTGAGGAAAATTGCATTTTGGTTGGTTTGATTACGTCAGGTGTTAACGAAACACAAGCCCATGAATATTTAGATGAATTAGCTTTTTTAGCAGATACCGCAGGTGCAAAAGAAGTAAAACGCTTTGTTCAACGACTTCAAATTCCTAATCCACGTTCGTTTGTTGGAACAGGGAAGTTGCAAGAAATTAGAGAGTATATAAAACAAGAGAACATCGAAATGGTGATTTTTGACGACGAACTTTCGCCCTCACAATTGCGGAATATTGAACGTGAATTGGAGTGTAAAATTTTGGATAGA
This sequence comes from Crocinitomicaceae bacterium, assembly GCA_031409255.1. Classification (GTDB taxonomy): domain Bacteria; phylum Bacteroidota; class Bacteroidia; order Flavobacteriales_D; family Crocinitomicaceae; genus Fluviicola. The sequence continues at coordinate 17,931 of JANNWW010000032.1, read as the reverse complement.
AATATTTTGATTCTAGATATTTTCGCCTCACGCGCTCGTACATCTCACGCTAAAACACAAGTGGAATTAGCACAAATGCAATACATGTTGCCGCGTTTGAAACGTTTGTGGACGCATCTCGAACGACAAAAAGGAGGAATTGGTTTACGTGGACCGGGAGAATCGCAAATTGAAACCGACAGAAGAATCATTCAACAAAGAATTGCTTTGTTGCAGCTAAAATTGAAAGAAATAGATAAGCAAATGTCTGTTCAACGTGGAAACCGCGGGCAATTAGTTCGAGTTGCTTTGGTTGGTTACACAAATGTTGGGAAAAGTACGCTAATGAACCTTTTGTCGAAATCTGACGTGTTTGCCGAAAATAAATTATTTGCAACACTTGATACTACTGTTCGAAAAGTGGTAATTGAAAACTTACCATTTTTGCTAACAGACACGGTAGGTTTCATTCGGAAACTGCCAAATCAATTATTAGATAGTTTTAAAAGTACGCTCGATGAAGTTCGTGAAGCCGATTTATTGATTCATGTGGTCGATATTTCGCATCCAAATTTTGAGGATCAAATTCATGTGGTAAATGAAACACTTCAAGAATTAGATAAAACTGAAAAACCAGTTCTTTTGGTTTTCAATAAAATAGATGCCTACGTTCCAACAGAAATAATTGATGAATGCGGTGAAACAATTTTGTTGAGTTTAGATGAATTGAAAAAATCGTGGATGAGTAAATTGCCTGCAACACAATGTATGTTCATTTCTGCTCAAGACAAAACTAACGTAGAAGAGCTTCGCGAAACTATGTATTCTGAAATTAAACGAATATTTGCTATTCGATATCCGTTTAATAATTTCTTATATTGATAACAAACTTGATATCAGTTGAATATTGATTCAAATAAAAACTTATTTTTGTTTATGTTGCGAATTGTATTTTTGTTTGTTTTTATTTCTTTTTCTAGCTTTTCGCAGACAGCCGAGATTGATAGTTTTCAAATTTGTTTAAAAAAGCCGGTTAAAAATGACACCATGCGTGTGTTTCAATTCAATGAACTTGCTTGGTTGTATTTGGATGTAGATTTAGATTCATCAAAAGATTTTAATCGAAAGGCACTTCAATTCGCTCAAAAAATCCGCTATTTCAATGGTGAAATGGATGCATTAAACACAAAAGGAATTATTTACAGAACCGAAAATCAGGCGCTAAAAGCAATTGCAATTTACGAACAAATTATTAAACTGCGTAAAAGTCGAAAGGAAGAAATTAAATTAATTGGTCCGTATTCTAATTTGGGTTCTGTTTATTACGAAAATGGAGAATATGTAAAAGCTATTACCAATTACGATATCGCTCTAGATTTAACGAAAAAGCACAAGAAAATAGAAGATATATCGATGATTTATGGAAATTTAGGTTCTTGTTTTATTGGCTTAGGTTTATACGACAAAGCAATCTATTTTTATTCAGCAGCTTTGAAGAATAATAAGAAAACGAATCAAACTGAAAACGACGGACTCGTTTATTTGAATTTAGCAACAATTTATGATGCAAAAGGACTTTTTTCAAAAGGCGCTGAAAATTCAAAATTAGCTATTCAACCACTTCAAAAAACAGGAAATATTCGAAAATTATCGCTTGTTTATTTCAATTTGGTAACGGAATCGAAAGAGTGTAATAAAGTTGTTGAAGCAAAATTCTATTTAAGAAAATTAGAGGAACTGTCTGAAGAATTAGATGAACATGAAACATGGGCTTCTTATTTCCAAGTGAAAGCGAATTTAATGTTGATTTTGGCTCAAAACGAACAAGCACTTTTAGCAATTATAAAATCGATTTCTTTTGTTGAGGACTCCAACGATCCTGTGCAATTGGCTGAATTATATATGACCTTAGCCGAATGTGAATTAATTCTTAATAAACCTAATAATGCACTTTCTGCTTGTGATAAAGCGAACACTTTTTTTGCGAGGCAAGAAAATGTTACTGGTAGAATTAGGTGTTTAAAAACCTACAGTGAGATTTATAAACAGATCGGAAATTCTGCTTTAGCACTAGATTATATATTAAAATCAAGCGAACTAGAAGAATCAGAAACTTCAAAAAATGTAGATGCACAAATTTCTGCATTAAACGCCCTCAATAATTTAGAACGAAAAGAAAAAGACTTGGAATTATCAAAGCAAAAAAATGAAAAAATTGAGCTTCAGAATTCCAGACAAGGGAATATTATTTTTGCAGGAACAATTATTTCGCTTCTCGTTCTTATTTTGTTGTTTTTAAGTATCAGATCTAGTTCTAATCGAAAAAAAGCAAATAGCTTATTATCTGAACAGAAACAAGAAATTGAAGATCAAAAACGCCTAGTTGACGAAAAGCAGCTCGATATTTTAAGTTCAATTCACTACGGAAAACGAATTCAAAATACACTGCTCGCGCAAAAGAAAAACATAGAACAAAACACACAAGATTTTGCGCTTTTGTTTAAACCAAAAGACATAGTTTCGGGAGATTTTTATTGGAGTTCAGAAACGTATGAATATTTCTTTTTAGCAGTATGTGATAGCACAGGACATGGTGTTCCGGGTGCATTTATGAGTATTTTGAATATTACCTATTTAAGTGAGGCCATCAATGAATTAAAATTGACAGAACCACATTTAGTTTTAAATCATGTTCGAAATAGATTGATTTCTTATTTATCTCACGATGGTGCTCAAGATGGAATGGATGGAGTTTTATTTTGTTTAAATAAGAAAACCCTCCAATTAAATTATGCTGCTGCATATAACTCACCAATTTTTATTCGTAACAATGAATTGATTTTTGGTGAAGCAGATAGAATGCCTATTGGTAAAGGTGAGAATACGAAAGATTTCAGTTTACAGACTTTTCAATTGCAAAAAGGAGACACAGTTTATGCATTTACAGATGGTTTTCCAGATCAATTTGGAGAAGAAACCGGTAAAAAATTTAAATCTAAAAATCTGAATAATTTACTTTTAGAAATTTCAAATGAAAACGGAGATAAACAATCACTTCTACTTGACGATGCATTTGAAAAATGGAAAGGGAATACCGAACAAATTGACGATGTTACTGTTTTAGGATTTAAAGTTTAATTTTGCAGTCAAATAATTCAGAAACTTGAAAAAAAAAGAAGCGGTTTTAATACTTTTATTACTTATTTTCTATTCGGTTGGAACGCTAGGAATTTGTTTTGGAAATAAAGCATATTTTCTTTCTCTCTCTCCTTGGAATTTATTGCTTTCGTTTGTTTTACTTTTAGTATCCTACAGAAAATTAAATTCCAAAACCTTCTTTGTTTTCACAATAGTGGCAATTGTAGGTTTTGTTGCTGAACTAATTGGAGTTAAAACGGGTTTGTTGTTTGGTGATTATTCTTACGGTAATAATTTAGGTTTCAAACTGTTTGATGTGCCACTTATTATTGCCATAAATTGGCTTATGTTGAGTTTGGCTTCAATTTCATTATTTTTGAAATTACCTCTTCCAAAATGGACAATTGCACTTCTTTCTGCTAGTTTAATGACGCTTCTCGATTATTTAATTGAACCTGTAGCTGTTAAAAGTGATTTTTGGTCGTGGAGCACAGGTGTAATTCCGGTTTACAATTACGTTTGTTGGTGGTTAATTGCTTTTCCACTTCATTTTTTACTTTTGAAGAAAAATGTGGTCGAACAAAATCGGGTTTCAATTGGTTTATTAATCATATTGTTCTTATTTTTCGGAATTCTTAAATTTATATAAATGTATTGGTGGGGTCCAGTTGTCTTATTTTTAACATGGTTCGTAATGGAATTCATGGCTTGGGGTACGCATAAGTTTTTAATGCACGGAACAATGTGGTTTTTTCACAAAGACCACCATCAGGTTGAACCAGGTTTTTTTGAAAAAAATGATGTTTTCTTTCTCATTTATGCGCTTCCATCTTGGTTGTGCATTATGCTTGGAATGATGTATGATGCCTATATTCCTGTTTGGATTGGATATGGAATTGCTTTGTATGGTTTTACCTATTTCATGATTCATGACGTATATATTCACAGAAGATTTAAATGGCTAAGAGATATAGATCATCCGTATTTTATGGCAATTCGCAAAGCACACAAAGTGCACCACAAACATTTAGGTAAAGAACAAGGCGAATGTTTTGGGATGTTAGTTGTTCCTTTTAAATATTACAAAGAAGCAAAAGAAACATTTAAGCGAAAATACGGTAAAATATGAGTTTCTATGCCTGGATTATTTTAGGAACCATTGCCGGACCGTTTCTTTTGAGTTTCGATAAAAAAGTTACCTTTTATAAATCTTGGAAACCACTTTTCATTTCATTATTGCTTGTTGGAATTCCTTTTTTATTGTGGGACGAATATTTCACTGTAAAAGAAGTTTGGGGCTTCAATAAAGATTATTTACTTGGCTTTTTTGTTGGTCACTTACCTATCGAAGAAGTTTGTTTTTTTATAGTTGCACCTTACGGATGTGTTTTTATTCATCAATGTTTGAAGTCCTATTTCCCTAATTTACGCTTAGATAATTACGGTAAAGTTTTTGCCTTTGTATTCATTCTTTCCGGTTTAGTTTTGGCTTTTTTACACATGAATAATTGGTATACCCTAACCGCTTGTAGTATTTCGGCTATTCTATTAATTGGAGCAGCATTTCAGTTTAAATTTAAGTGGTTTGGTAATTTTGCTTTAAGTTATACCATTTCGTTGATTCCTTTTTTAGTTGTAAATGGTCTACTTACTGGTGTTGCAACAGAAAACCCTGTGGTTTGGTACAATGAAAATCATATTATTGGTTTTCGAATTACTACAATTCCTTTCGAAGATTTGTATTACAACATGTGCATGTTACTACCTGTTGTTGGATTTTTTGAAGCATTAAAAAAGCGACTTGAAAAACAAGCCGCTTAAGTAAAATCTTAACAAAGATTTATTATTTTTTTGTGAATTTACTGATTGTAGAACCTTCTTTTGTCCACAATTCTTTATTCGTTAAACGAAGAATCTCGCTTGTGTCAGTGCTTGTTATTCCAAGAATTGTAGTAGAACTAATGATAGAAGCCTTGTCGTCAGAAAACTCCCATGTACCAGCTAAAGAAAAACCTGAACCTGAATAAATAAATGTGTTGTCTTTTGTGTATTCAATAATGTCTGATCCGGTATCAGCAACAGTAACGCTACCGTTTGTATACTCTGTTAAATCCCATTGACCAGCCAAACGCGCTTTTTTAGTTAAAACAGTAAATCCTGGACCTTCTTCGTATTTCCCACAAGAAGAAACAATTAATAATGCTGCAATAGCTGTAGTTGAAAACAATACTTTTTTCATAAAAATAATTTTGAGTAAAAATACTGATTTAATTAATTCGAAATGCAATAATTTAGTTCAAAATTATACACAAATTTATGTTTGAAATTCAGAATTTAAATTCTATAAACTTCTGTTTAATAGAAAATTAGCTAATTCATATAAAGGTTTCTTTTTATCACTGTTTATTTCAAGTAAATCTAAAGATTGCATCGCTTTTTCATAATGTAGATTCATTTCTACTTCTGTTTTTGCCTTTGCACCACATTTTTCAAAAATATTTTTGGCTTGTAAAACTTTCTCTTCCGAATTTTCAATTGCTTTAATTTCGTTCACATTTTCTAGTGAAAGTTGCTGAGCATTTAACCAAAGAAGTGTTTTTTTGTTTGCAATTACATCGCCGCCAATTTGTTTGCCAAAAGTTTCAGGATTACCGTATAAATCAAGTAAATCATCTTGAATTTGAAATGCAATGCCCAATTCAACGCCAAAATTGTAAAGCGAACTACATGCTTTTTCTGATTGCTTTGCAAGTATTCCTCCAAATTCTAAAGCACAACCAATTAAAACAGATGTTTTTAGACGAATCATTTCAATGTATTCAGCGATACTAACATCTTGTCGCGACTCAAAATCCATGTCCATCTGCTGTCCTTCGCACACTTCAATTGCAGTTTCATTGAACCTTTTTAGAAGGCGAGGCAAACGTTCGTCGCTATATTTTACAAGTTGTTGGTATGCTTCAATCAATAAAACATCGCCTGATAAAATGGCTATATTCGAATTCCACTTTTCATGCACCGTTGTTTTGCCTCTTCGAACTGGTGCTAGATCCATAATGTCATCGTGAATAAGCGAAAAGTTATGAAAAAGTTCAATACTTAAAGCTGCATGAATACATTCTTCTTTTGGAAGGTTGAAAACATTTCCGCTAATAAGCGTGAGCATTGGACGAATTCGTTTTCCGCCAATAGTTAAGAAATAGCGAAGAGGATCGTATAAATTAGTTGGGTTTTCGGGAAAATTGTAAGAAGAAATACTTTCTTTTAAAAAAGTAGAATAATGCTGCAATTGTTCCATTTAGTTTATTAATTGGAGTAAATAATTTCCATATCCACTTTTAACAAGCGGAAACGCCAATTGTTTGAGTTCTTCTTTCGAAATAAAACCGTTTCGAAACGCAACTTCCTCGATACAGCCAATCTTCTGTCCTTGACGGTCTTCAATTACTTGAACAAATTGCCCGGCTTGCATAAGAGAAGCGAAAGTTCCGGTGTCTAACCAAGCAGTTCCACGACTTAAAACGGCAACTTTTAGCTCGCTTCGTCTTAAATATTCTGCGTTTACATCCGTAATTTCATATTCACCTCTGCTAGATGGTTTCAGGTTTTTCGCAATTTCAATAACAGAATTATCGTAAAAATACAAACCCGGAACAGCATAATTCGATTTCGGACTTTGTGGTTTTTCTTCAATCGAAATGGCATTCATATCTGCATCAAATTCTACCACTCCGTAACGCTCTGGGTCGCTCACATGATAAGCATATACAACTCCGCCTTTTGGTTCAGCATTGTTGCGAAGTAGTTCATCCATTCCTACGCCGTAGAAAATATTATCGCCCAAAATAAGCGCAACACTTTCGTTTCCAATAAATTTCTCACCAATTACAAATGCCTGAGCTAAACCATTTGGTTCGTGTTGAATAGCATATTCGAAAGAACAACCAAGCTGTTTTCCGTCTCCAAGAAGCTTTTGAAACTGAGCAAGATCGTGTGGTGTAGTAATAATTAAAATCTCTCGAATTCCGGCCTCCATTAAAATAGACAAAGGATAATAAATCATCGGTTTATCATAGATTGGCATTAGTTGTTTGCTAACAGCAAGCGTTAATGGATGCAACCGAGTTCCAGATCCTCCAGCTAAAATAATTCCTTTCATTTCTTAATCGAAATTTGGTAATTGTTCTTCACTTTTAATAACCATTTGATCATAATCTACATCGCTTTCTTCATCGTATACATCGAAAAGCGGTTCAATAAACGAACGTGTTGTAATGCGGCGTTCGTAGCTTAAAAGCAAGCATGGAAGAAGAATAAGGTTGGTGAACAATGCAACAAAATAAGTGAGCGCCGACAAATAACCGAGTGCTTGCGTTCCTCCAAAATCTGAGAAAATAAACACTATAAATCCGAAGAATAAAATTACGGATGTATAAATAATACTTAAACCAGTTTCACGAATTGAAATGGCTACACATTCTTTTATGTCCCATTTCTTGAGTTTCAATTCTTGACGGTATCTTGCTAAGAAATGAATCGTATTGTCGACTGTAATACCCAAAGCAATAGAGAAAATAAGTAGGGTAGAAGGTTTTAAAGGAATTCCGAACCATCCCATAATTCCCGCAGTGAAAATCATTGGAATTAAATTGGGAATCATGGAAACAACCACCATGCGAACAGAATAAAACAAAACGCACATTAATAAGCTAATAGAAATAACTGCAAAAATAATACTCGAAAGTAAGTTGTTAACTAAGTAGCGCGTTCCCTCAGAAGCTACAACTGAAGTTCCGGTTAACTCGATTCCAAAATATTCGTTGTCTATTGCTTTTCGAACTTGAGAATTGAAGTTACTTTTCTTGTAATACGATTTAAGTAAACTCGGATCACTGTCAAATTTCAATTGTAAATTTTCATTTCCATTCGAAATTACAGCTGTTGTTGCATTGAAAATATAGCTGTAATTATCAAAAAGAGAATCGTAATAAATAGTTTTTCCTTTTTTGGCCTTCGAATAATACTTTTCTATGAGCGCTTTGTCGGGGTTCATAATACTGTCTATCTTGAGTTTCAGAAGTGCAACATGATCTGCAACTTCGTATGAACCCAAATCTTTCATTGATGTGCGAATTCGGATAATGAAATTAGTTGTGTCTACCACTTCATTTAAAGAGAATTTTGTGTTGTTTTCTAAAGCAATTTTGTCGATGTATTTCTTTAAACGAAGTTTATCTCGATTAGAGATTAATTCGTAATGGCTTTGGTCATTGTTGTAATAAGCCATATTAATTGCCTTCACAAAATCGACAATAGATATACTTTTAGCAAAAAGGGTATCTTGTGCAAAAACACCTTGCACTTCTTCCACCTTACTCAATGTTCCATTGTTAAATAATCGCCCTTTTTGTTTGTAACCGATGAGCACTTCAAACGGTACTGCACCTCCAAAATTAGCTTCAATGAATTTAATGTCTTTTAAAATGGGGTCTTTCGGAGGAAGGTCGCCGGTTAAATTACCTGTAACTTTCATGAAATAAATACCAACACCTGCAACAATAGTAATTACAATGGTAGTGACATAAACAGCTGGTCGATATTTAGTTGTGATAACAACCAATTTGTCCATAATTCCAATTGCATATTTGCGGTCTAAATGTTTCAAATGACGATCCAAAGGATTCTTAGAGAAGGAAGCGAAAATGGGAACTAAGCAAAGTGAGACAACATAACACAACATAATGTTGAGAGATGAAATAACGCCAAATTCAAAGAATTTCTGTGAGCTTGCAAATAAAAACGTCATGAAACCAAGTGCAGTTGTTACATTCGTTAGCCACATTGCAACACCTGTTTTACGAATTGTTCTGTGCAAAGCTTTGGCCTTGTTTTTATGCAATCTGTATTCTTGGTGGTATTTATTGTAGAGATAAATGCAATTTGGAATTCCGATTACAATCATAAGCGGCGGAATGAGTGCCATCATGATTGAAACATTGTATCCGCACAAACCAATTGTTCCGAGTGCCCACAATACAGTAACCAAAACTACAATGTTACAAATCATTGTAATTCGAAACGATCGGAAGAAAAAATACATTAATATGGAAGAAGCGAGAATTGACAGCCCGATAAAAATATACATTTCACTCAAAATTCTTTTTCCAATCAAAACACGCATGTGAGGAAGACCGGCAAAGTGAATTACACCGAAATGTTTTTTATAAGAAGAAGCTAAATCTTCAATTCCAATAACTACTTTTTGCTTTTTTTTATCTAATAAATATTCTTCTTTAATGGTAACTAGTAACAAACTCACATTTGCAGAATCGTTATATAAAACACCTTTATAAATTGGGTTGTTTCTAATTTCTGCTTTAATTTGATCTATCGATTTCTCTTTGAAACGCACATCAGAGAAAATAGGTTTTGCAATAAAACGTTCTTTTAAAGTGTCGTTAACTAGAGTAAAAAGTGTTGCTTCGGAAATAATACCGGTAACGCCATCTAATTTTAGAATGCTGTCGCCTAATTCCTTCCATTTTAAAAATTTCTTCTCACTATAAAGTGAATCGTCTTGAGCAGCAATTACAAGCGTAGAACCGTCTTCACCGAACATTTTTTTGAAACGTTTGTAAATTTGTTGTGTTTCCGTATTTTCAGGAAGCATGTTTCCGTACTTGTTGTCTATTTTCAATCCGGTTAGCATATGATAACCAAACCAAACAGATAGTAAAGCGAAAACTCCGAGAATTAAAAAACGGTTTCTTAATATGATGTTGGCTACTTTATTCCACATTGTTTTTTTGTTGATTACAAATCTAATAAAAAACCCCAAATTTTGGCTTGTTTTGTTGGATTTATCTCTGAATAGCATTTTATTTATCGTGAAATAGTTTGCCTTTCAGAACTTATGAGATCTACATGTAAACATATATAATTAATGATTTTTTTTAGGAAAACTGAACAAAGGGATCAGCAATTGAAAACAACTCTACAAGAATTGGACTAAAGTGCGCAGTTTTCTTGCTTCATTATGTTACGATAAAGTTACTGCTGAAGATTTGTTTCAAGAAGCATTATTAATTTAAATTCGAAAAATTGAAGAACCAGATTTTGAATTAAGTGTTGATACTATCTATTACGTAAAGAATACGTTTAAATTGTTGTGATTCAATTTAGTAGAAAAATCAGCTAAAATAAATCAAATTTCTATTACATTTCAGTCGCAATTAGGTGTTTCGTTTAAGAATTAATCAACGAAAGGGTAAAGCGTAATTCGACTTTTAAGAAATTAAAGTAATTATTTCTTTTTAAATGAATTTATTGCATTAACTGTGAACTCAGACAAAACAAGTCGACCACTAATTCCGGCACGTTCTGCTAATAATTCGTCCCAGTTTTCTGTTCCTTTCCAAAAAATTGTTTTTAATTCTGCCATTGCTTCAGGACTAGATTTTGCTAAAATGGTAGCCAAACGATTAATTTCCTCGTCCATATCTAATTCAGATTCAAACACATCTGTAAACAACCCGTTTTTCATTGCCCATTCAGCACTTCGCCATTCTGTAGCGTTAATTGCTAACTGACTCATTGCTGAAAGTCCCATTTTTCGTTCCACTGCTGGTCCAACTACAAACGGACCTATTCCAACTGCTAATTCGGATAGTTTCACATCTGCAGAAATTGTTGCATAGCAATAATCTACAGCCGAAGCTAAGCCAACTCCGCCGCCAACAGCTTTTCCTTGTACCCGTCCAATAATTAACTTCGGACATTTTCTGCAAGCGTTTATAACTTGCGCAAAACCTGAGAAAAAAACTTTCCCTGTCTCTAAATCTTTGATTGAAATTAATTCATCGAAACTTGCACCTGCGCAAAATGCTTTTTCACCAGTTGAACGAAGTATAATTACTTTCGCAGCTGAGTCATTTCCAGCTTCTTGAATTGTTAGGGCTAATTTTCGAAGAATTTTGCCAGGCAATGAGTTGCTCATCGGGTGACCAAACTCAATTGTTGCTATTCCAAATGAATCAACAGAATAATTCACATGACCTTGATCAATTGCATCAGACATTTACTCGGGGTTTTGGGTATTAGTGTTCGTGTTTTTTCTTTTTCTAAGAACGCGCTCTCCTTCAGTTGGTTTTTTAAAATCAGACGGAGCCGGAGAAGAATAATCTTTTTTCTCAGTAGGAGTATTTTCTTCACGTTTTACGTGACCTTGCGGTTTTTGGTAAGTTCCTGAAGGTTCTTTGCGTTCGTATGGTTTGTTTTCACGGTTTTGATATCCTCCTGCGCCACCTGAATTGTTAAATGGCTTTTTGAAACCGCCTGGTTTTTTAATAAACTGAGGTTTTGGTTTGTCTTCTTTTTTAGGACGATTTGCCTTTGGAGAAGCTATTTTCACGTCAAGAGGACGACCGTTTACATCAAAACCGTTCAGTGCTTGTATAGCAGCAATAGCCTCTTCTGGATTGGGCATTTCGATGTAGCCATAACCCATAGATTTTTTTGATTTTGCGTCAAAAACAACGTGGGCATAATTAACTTCGCCAAAACTTGAGAACGTTGCCTGCAAATCTTCAGAGGTGATTGTCCAATCTAAATTGGCGATAAAAATATTTGTCATACCTAAAAACTGTAAGGCAATATGCCTAATCTAATCTATTATTTAATTTGTTATTTCAATGAAAAACTATCAGATCCAATCTGATCGCTTCCACAATAAATTTTCACTTTGTAACTTCCAGCAACCGGTTCTTCACCATTGAAATCAAAGAAAATTGTTACGTCTACAGCTTTGTTCCCGTAATTAATTTCGCGTTTTGCGCCATAAACTATTGTTCCATTTTCTGTTGAAGTTGTTCCGCCTGATCTTCCTTGTAAAGGTTTTCCATCTGGATCAATAATTTGCATATACAATGTTCTGGAACCTGCATCGGCAATAGAGTTTTCTCCGATGGTGAAAGCCGCGCTTGCTTGGATACAATTTCGGGCTTTAGCTGTTGCTTCTAATTGATCGTTCAATTTCATACGCAAGCCAGTTGTATTTAAACTCAGAGCTTGCAAACGTTGTCCTTTTTTTACTTTTTCTTGAGATTCATTTGCTTGATTTTTAAAATCATTGCGTTCTGTTTGTGTTTCAGAAAGCTCTGTACTCGTTTTATCTAAATCAGCAGTTAATTGCGTGTTTTTAGTGTTTAATTCATCAATTTGACGAATGTAACCTTTCATGATTTCACGTAAAGTTCCAATTTCCTTTTGCATTTTAGCCATTTCGCCAGCGTTGTATCTGCCTTGGCGTTTCATTTTTTCGATTTCAGCCAATTGCGTTGCAATTTTTTCTTTTTGTTCTGCGTAAGCTTGTTGATCTTCTGGTCGACCTTCTTTTTGCAGCAAATCATAATTGTCCATCATTTGTTGGAACTCAGCAATCATATTGTCTGCTGCAGCCCCTCTTTCTGATGGAGGCATAGCTTCATACATTGCTTCTAAATTCTCGTTTAGTGTTTTGTTTTCAGCAGTTAATTGGTTCACTTCACCAACTTTTTTAGACCACATGTAGGTCATTAGACCAAGCAGACCAACTAATAATACGATTACAGCCGTGAAAATAGGCGAACGATTTGGTTTTTGAATTTCTTTCACTTCAGACATAACTTCAAATTTTTAGACAAATATAATCAAAGAAACTGTTGACTCATGCAACAGATTATGAACAAATTTCCGTTAAATATTTACTTAAACTAGCCAATTTCCGTTAACTTTTAAAAAAAAAGTGTAAAATGACTTTAATGTGTTACTAATTATGCTTCTTCTATTGAAAAAGTATAGCTTTCCATGATTTGGTTAGCCAATAATTTTTTACAAGCTTCTTCCACTTTAGAGTTGGCTTCATTAGCTGAACTTGCTTCAACAAATAGGCGCACATGACGACCAATTCTAACTCCTGATATTTCCGGAATTCCAATGTTTGTCATAGAATTTGTAACTGCTTTTCCTTGCGGATCCAATAATGCATCTAATGGCATCACGTCTATTTCTGCTTTGAATTTCATGCGTTTGTTTTTTTACGAAGTATATTATTGATAATCGATACAATCAAGTACAAAAGTATAATAATTGCGAGTGACCACCAACCGATGGTGAAAATAAGTATTCCACAAGTTATTAAGAATGTATAACGAATTTCATTTCCTTTCCAGCCAAAGGATTTGAATTTGAGGGCAAAAAGAGGTATTTCAGCAATGAGTAAATAACACATAATACAAATGAGGGGAATCATTACCGCTGGTTGAATCAATTGTTTAGCAAACTGAAATTGCCATGAAGAAACATCTAAATCACTCGACAATATGAGTGGAAATGTTAAGAAAAATAGTGTGTTTGCTGGTGTAGGAAGTCCAATAAATGAATCTGACTGACGTGTATCGATGTTGAATTTTGCCAAACGAAACATGGAAAAAACAGGAATCAATAACGGGATAAAAACCCACGATTTACTTAACGTAGGATGAAAAATATAACCTGATAAATTTTCATAAAAAATGAATATTCCTGTATATCCTGGAAGCAAAGGATTACTTACATAACTTGGAATATTCATAACTAAAGTGATCAACATGATTATCCCTGGTGCCAAACCAAAACTAACCATATCTGCCAATGAATCTAGTTGTTTCCCCAGCTCAGAATGCTGTTTTAACAAACGTGCTGCAAAACCATCAAAGAAGTCCAAAATTGCAGCCCCGAAAATAAAAAAGGGCGCAATATCTATTCTGCCTGCCATTGCAAGAATAATTGCAAAAATTCCGCACAAAAGATTTCCGGCCGTAATTATGTTGGGTACATTGAACATTTTCATGTTATGAATGAATATTTACTGATTTTTTTTTAGATTTATTGCTGTAAATTTACATTCTATTTTGTTGTAGACGTAAATGAGTACAATTTTTTTAAAAATGTGGAGTTATTCTTTCTGTAGAAAAATAAATATGACTAGAAATAATTTGCGTAATCTTTCTTTAATTGCTCTCTTTCCTTTTGTTTCATTTGCTCAAGACGGAACCCTTGCACCAAAATATTCCAATGAATTTTTAGCAATTGGTGTTGGAGCCGAAGCTTTGGGTTTATCAAATGCAGTTGTTGCTCAAACCGAAGGTGCAAATAGTGGCTATTGGAACCCCGCTGGTTTAACAGAAACTAAAAAATGGCTAGATGTAAGTTTTATGCATTCCGAATATTTCGCTGGAATAGCTAAATATGATTACTTAGGTTTTGCACACCAGATAGATTCGGTTTCAAGTGCCGGATTTTCACTTATTCGTTTTGCCGTTGACGATATTCCAAACACTACTCAATTAATAGATAACGAAGGTAGAATTGATTACGACCGCATCAGTTTATTTACTGCAGCAGATTATGCATTTTTGTTTTCGTATGCCCGTAAATTGAAAGTTCCTGGTTTAAGTGTTGGTGGGAATTTTAAAGTTATTTACAGAAAAGTAGGCGATTTTGCAAAGTCGTGGGGATTTGGAATTGATGCTGGAGCTAAATACGTTCGAAACGAAAATCTAAAATTTGGAGTTGTGGTGCGCGACGTAACATCTACTTTCAACGCTTGGATTTTTAATTTAGACCAACAAACACAAGAGATTTTTACTTTAACAGGAAACGAAATTCCGCAAAATGGTTTAGAATTAACTCTTCCTAGAATTATTTTGGGTGCATATTACAAAAAACCACTTGGTAAAAAAGGAATATACGCTGCAGGAGAAATAGACTTGGATTTAACAACCGACGGAAAGCGAAATGTATTATTGAAAACAAATTTTATTTCAGGTGATCCTCACATTGGTCTTTCCTTTGGATTCAAAGATTTAGTAGCTGTTCGCGGTGGAATTTCCAATATGCAACAAGTAACGAATTTTGATAATTCAAAAAACTGGTCAATTCAACCGAACATTGGAGTTGGTTTACATGTTAGGAATGTGTATTTAGATTATGCATTTACAGATATTGGCGATGCAAGTGTGGCACTTTATTCGCATGTAATTTCACTTCGCTTGCTATTAAACAAGCCTCAAAATGCTGTTAAAAAAGAATAATATGTTGAAACGAATACTTTTCATTTTTGCTATTTCTTGCTTCTGTTTTCACTTTTTTGGACAGAACTATGGCAATGAATGGATTGATTATTCGCAGAAATATTACAAATTCCCCGTTTCAACCACTGGACTTTACAAAATAGACAACGCATTTCTAAGTTTGAATGCTATTCCCATTTCAGGTGTAACGAGTGGTCAATTTCAAGTTTTTGGTAGAGATAAAGAAATTCCGCTCTATATGGTTGACGGGGGAGACAATAGTTTTGATCCAGGCGATTATTTTCTTTTTGTTGCAGATAAAAACGATGGCTGGTTAGATTCAAGCTTGTATTTCGATCCATCAAAAATGGCAAATCCGGGTTATAGTTTAATTTCAGATACAAATTACTATTATTTCTCTTGGAAAAACGCAGGAACAGGACTGCGCTTTTCAGCCGAGCCAGATCAAAATTTTGCTTCCTACACTCCAGTAAGTAATATGCAAGTTAGTTCAGTTATTTCTAATGGAAACACCTACGTTGAAGGAAAAGTGGAAGGTTTAGCAGTTGGTTCAATTTATACGAAAGGAGAAGGGTATGGTTATGCTGAAGTTGTAGCATCTGCAACAAGCAGTTCAATTGCTGTTTCATTTAATACGCCTCAATTATTTTTAGGAGTTGGCGGACAAAAGCCCGAGTTACACACACGCGTAACCTCTAATTCTAATGCAATTGTATCAAGTCCACCGTTTTTAAATCACCACTTGCAACTGAAATTTGGAAGCGCGAACATTCTATTTAAAGACACTTCGTTCTCAGGTTATCATCAAGTTATAACAAATGACGAATTTTTGCAAACAGATTTATCAAACGGAAATACACCTTTAGTATACGAAGCAGTTGCGAATGTTGATGGCGCAATTGACCGCTTGGTTCTTACGTATGCAATTTTAAATTATTCTCGGAACCCGAATGCGAGTGGTTTAAATTTTGATCGCTTCACTGTTCGCAATCAATTCGCACAAAGTAAAATCAGAATTGATTTGAGTTCCCTAAGCGGAAATCCGATTGTTTTTGGTTTTGGCGCTCAAAAAACAGCTGTTTTACCTTTTAATAATGCAGGCGTTTGGCAATTCAATTTACCAACAGCCGCAGTTGGACAAGAAACTGATGTTCGAATCTTTGATCAATCTTCAACAATTACACCTAATTCTATTGCTGCAGTTTCTGCTTCTGCTCAATTTACCGACATAAATTCATTTATTTTAGATTCTGCGCTAATTCTAATCTATCCGAAAGCATTTGAATTGGCTGCACAAGACTATAAAAATTATAGAAACAGCATAGCCGGAGGAGTGCACAACACTGTTTTTCTATCGATTGAAGAATTGTATCATCAATTTGGAGGAGGAATTCAAAATGGGCCAGCAGGAATTCGAAGATTAGTTGATTATATTTATAATCAGAGCGCGCAAAAGCCAGTCGGATTATTCCTCTTAGGAAAAGGTGTTACAAATTTATATTACAGAACTGATCCGTCTGCTTTGTTAAATAATTTTATACCCACTTTCGGGCACCCTAGTTCAGACAATGCAATTCTATCTTATTTGAATGGAAGCACTTGGGAACCGTTAATTCCGGTTGGCAGAATAAGTGTGGTTACGAACCAAGAACTCAGCGATTATTTATCGAAAGTGCAAGAATATGAATTGAAACAAAATCCTGCAATTGCTAATTTTGAAGTAGAAAAAGATTGGCAAAAACAAATCCTTCATTTTGTTGGTGGTTCAAATGCTTCTCAACAAAGCAGTTTTCAAAGCTACATGAATTTCATGAAAGATATTGCTGAAGACACTTTGTTTGCTGGAAATGTGAGTAGCTTTTTCAAAACAACGAGTGCTCCTCTCGACCCGAATGTTGTTGAGGGTGTTACATTGCAAATAGAACAAGGAGTTTCTGTAATGAATTTCTTCGGTCATGCTGCAGCATCGAATAACGGATTTGAAATCAATATAGACGAACCATCAAATTGGAATAACACTGGAAAATATCCTATAGTAATCGGAAACTCTTGCTACAATGGCGATATTTTTCAAGTCAGTCCGGGTGTTACTTCCGAACGATTTGTAAATCTTCCAAATGAGGGCGCAATTGCTTTTTTATCTTCAGTAGCAGTTGGCTACGATGTTCCGCTCTACTATTATTCTTCTGAATTATACAGACAATTTAGTCACAAGAATTATGGAAAAACTTTTGGTTCACAAATAAAGGAAACAATTAGGAATTTGTATTGGCTGTATGGATCATCCGGAGTCCCAAGTTCGAACGTTATTTATGAAGCCATGTGTAGTCAAATGACCTTGAATGGCGACCCGATGTTGAAAATAAATTACAGCATAGAACCTGAAATTCATTTGCTTTCATCTGACTTAAGTTTGAATCCTGCAAATGTAAATTTGAATGTAGACAGTATTTATTTGACTGTGAGCATAAAAAACTTAGGAATGTCAATTTCTGATAGTATCTCAGTTGAAATAAGACGCGATTTTCCCGGAACAACAACAGATTCTATTTATAATTTAACTATTCCAAATTTAAATTACTCATACACTTTAGTGAAAAGTTTCCCGCTTCAGGCTGAAATTGCTGCTGGAATTAACTCATTTACTGTTTCAGTAGATCTTCCATCTCTTATTTCTGAACAATTTGAAGAAGTAACGAACAAC
>JANNWW010000031.1:0-15803 GCA_031409255.1 Crocinitomicaceae bacterium | reverse complement strand
CCTGTTTGTGCTTGGTTACAAGGCGAATACGGATTAAACGATATTTACTTAGGTGTTCCAGTTATCTTAGGTAAAAACGGTATCGAGAAAATTATTGAATTAGATTTGAACGCAGACGAGCGTAAATTGTTAGACGAATCTGCTGTTGCGGTTAAAGGTGTGATGGATGTTCTTGACAACATGAATGCAACTGCTTAATTTTTTTTTTACTTAAAAGTAAATTTTAAAAAAGCACTTTGTTCTTAAGAAGAAACAATAATGAATATTCAAAAAAAAGTCGGTTTTCCTTGAGAACCGACTTTTTTGTGTTTAAGAAATTTAGATTTGAACTCAAGTTAATATATTTTATATATAGGCAAGCTATTAAAAGTGCCTTCTTCAAAATACACACTTCGTTGATAAATCCATAAAAGTTGTGCCCAATCATCTTTTGCAAATTCAGCATCTGCAATTCTTTTTGCTTGAAATAGATCATTTAAATCCTTATTGTTTTTCAAAATTTCAGCAGCTTTGTCTTCAAACACATATGGCGAAAAATACTCTTTCTGTTGAATGTAACTATCTAAGAAATTCCACGTGAAATAAGAATCTTCACATGTTGGCTCTAATACTGAAACAATGAAATTTCGCTTTGCTTGTTGTGTTGAAATTAAGACGCTTCCTTTTACTAATTTCCCTTCAAAAGGTTTTTCTGAAGAAACAGTAGAAGTATGAGGAAAATGTCCTTCATATGGTCTGTTTGGACTTTTAAACTCCTCAATTTTTAATTGCTTGTAATCTACTCCATCAATAAATTGCTCATACGTTTGCATTTCAACTCCATTTGTTTTTAAACGGTCAATAATTTCGTTTTCAGAGCCGTTCACCAAATAAAATAAAGGAATTGTCAACGAATTTGTTGAAACATAACTTTTAAAGAATGGAATGTGTTTTTTGAAAGGTTTTTCACGGTCGTATTTTAAACGATTCTGACCAGTAACTAGTGAGGGAATATAGGAATGTTCATAACCTAAAAACTCAATAGAATCTGCTTTTTCTTCTAATTTGAAATTGTAGTAATAGTGTGAATTCTCTAAACTTTCTTCAATACTCAACATTTTAGCTTTTTCAATTTCAAGCGCATTTTTGAATGTGTAATTTACAAGATATTCTAAAAAGTCTTGTGTTGCCTTAACGCGCTGAGGAAAAGGTTTTAACATGTGTGTTTCAACAGTAAAACTAAGTGCGTGAAACAAACTTCCGAAGCCACTTGCATAACGAGGTAAGTCATTGAAAGCTATAATTCCAGATTCAGGAGTCTCATCTTTTGTTTCCACATAAGGCGCCCAGTCCCAACCTTTTTTCTTCATGTTTTTTGTCATATCAGGAAGAAATTGTTCGTAGGTTAATTTATACATGCTTTTTGCCAAACGCTCGCGAAGCGAGGTAATTAAGGTAAAAGTATATTGGTAATCTGCCCCATTAGAAACATGCGTGTCTACAAATACATCTGGATCTAAGGCGTGGTAAATTTCAACGAAAGTTTTTGCGTTTTTAGAATCCATTTTAATGAAATCACGATTCAAATCGAGGTTTTGATTATTTCCCCGAAAACCATATTCATTCGGTCCTTCCTGGTTTGCTCGAGAACTTGTAGAGCGATTCATCATTCCACCAACATTATATGCAGGAATAATTGCTACGAGTGGCATTTGTGCTGTTGGTTTCCCATTTTCAATCCAACTTTGAATTAACAACAAACAAGCATTCACTCCATCTGGTTCTCCTGGATGAATGGCATTGTTTATTAAGAGTGTTGTGCCAGTTTTAGCTTTGTTAAAGGTTGAAATTGAATCTGTTCCAGCATTCAACACACACAAATAAATCGGGAAGTCTGAATCGCTTTCCCCCATTTCAAATAGCTGAATTTCAACATTTTCACGATCCCACTTTTTGTAAATGGAAATTAATTCTTCGTAAGTTGGAGTTTCGTTTTGATTCCATTGACAAGTGCTGTAAAATGGAACGCAAAAACTAAAAATAAATATAAGGAATGTGAACTTCATTCAACGAAAATACATAATTGTTAGTAATTCAATTAATTTTGAAGCAATGTTACAGGCGAAAGAATTTATATTAGCATTTCGAAAAGAACGCAATTTTTTGTCTTTAAATGAACGTTTACGTGAAGATGAAACGTTTAGAAATGAATTATTTCTCTTGTTAAATGAAACCCAATATCTTTTTCCTGAGTATGTTTCATGGATTTCGGTTCATTTTTTCGAAAAGAACAAGATGACTGCTTTGGAATTTGAATTATTGTGGACTATTTTTGTTAAAACAGAAAATCACACCATTCAGCGAAATTCTTTAAATGCTTTAAATTTCACACATTTTGAACTCGATCAGAACGGACAAGTGTTGAATCGTGTGCTCGAAATGCTGTCGAATCCCCAAACTTTACCTGCAAATTTGTACGCTGGTTTTAAAGTGTTGGATACATTTTATTTGAAGAAATATCCGGAATTACTTCCAGAGTTGAAAGCAATTTGTTCAAATTGGAAAAATTCAGATAAAACATCTATTCGATCAATGATTCGTAGTTTTGATAAAAAATATGGAATAAACTGAATTTAATCACTTTAGGAATTCAAAGTCTGGAAAATTATTCAAACGAAAACTAGATATGAATGTCTATTTTAGATGAAACTTTTAATTTTTAATCATGAAAAAAACAATTACATCTATTGCTGTTTGCATATCAGCAATTACTTCATTTGCCCAAATTGGAGCTGTTGCACCAAATTTCACTCAAACCGATTTGAATGGGACATCACATGATCTTTATACTTACCTTAACGCTGGTAAAGTTGTTGTTGTTGATATGTCTGCAACTTGGTGTGGTCCTTGTTGGAATTTTCATCAAGCACATTATTTACAAGAATTACACGACGAATTTGGTCCAAACGGAACCAACGAAGCAGTCATATTATTTTACGAAGATGATGTTTCAACACCACTAGAAGCTGTTTTAGGTACTTCAGGAAGTACTCAAGGAAATTGGACTTTAGGAGTAACCTATCCAATCATTAATGCAACATTAACATTGCCAGCTCAATACGGTACTGGTTACCCAACTGTAAGTGTTATCTGCCCATCGGATAAAAAAATCAAAAGTAATTTGGCAACAATGGGAACTTTAAATGAAATGAGAGTGAACGTTCAAAGTGTTATTGACCAATGTTCTCTTGCAGGTATTGAAGAAACAACGAATTTTATCAGCGCATCAATAGCTCCAAATCCAATAAATGAAACTGCTATTATTAGCTTTAATTCAAGTTCTGCTAAAAATGTTACTGTAACAATTATTAGCATTAATGGATCAATTTTAAACACTATTACCAATACTGTAGTTGAAGGAATGAACGAAATTCCATTGAATCTTTCTGGTTTAGAATCAGGATCTTATTTTGTGTCTATTTCAAATGTAACTGAAACAAGTAAAATGATTCCAATTGTTAAACTATAAAACAACTATAGTAAATTAGTTTTAGTACTTATTTTTTAAATCCGGTAATTTTAATTATCGGATTTATTTTTTTAAACAATTCGAACCTGCAATAAAACCAGTTGTCCAAGCAGATTGAAAGTTAAAACCTCCGGTTATTCCATCAATATCTAGCACTTCTCCTCCGAAAAACAGGCCTGGAAATCGTTTTGCTTCCATAGTATTTGGGTTAATTTCAGTTAAATCTATTCCACCAGCAGTTACAAATTCTTCTTTAAAAGTTGTTTTCCCTACCATTTCATATAAATCATTCACTAACACTTCCTGTAATTTATTGCAATGTTTTTGTGTTAAATCATTTCCTTTGAACAAAGTTGGAATTCCGGCACGAAGAAGTAGATAATCCCAAAGTCGAGATTTTATATCGAAGAGTTGCGTATTAGAAAGTAATTTTTTTGAAGCTTTTAGCTGTTGAATTTCTTTTTCGACTAGCTGGAAATTGGTTTCGGCTGTCCAATTAATAGAAATTTTAGATTCATATTTTTTCTCTTCCAGAATTCGTGCGCCAAATGCAGATGTTTTCAATACTGCAGGTCCACTCATTCCCCAATGAGTAATCAACAAAGGTCCGTCGCCTTGCCACTTCTCGCCCACTATTTTCGCTAGTGCATTTTCTTTCACAATTCCCATCAAGAGTTTTATGTCTTCATTGGGCATATTAAAAGTAAACAAGGAAGGAACTGGAGGAACAATTTTTAGATCTAATTTTTTTAACCAATCAAAGCCCGAAATTTTAGCTTGTCCACCAGCTGCAACAATAACAGCCTTAGATTTGTAAATATTCGTATCTGTTTTTGTTATCCAACTTCCATTCTCAAAACTTAAATCGTCTACACGCCCGTTACACAGTAATTCTGTTTTATCGCGTGCTAATTGATTTAAAAACAGATCAATAATTGTTTGCGACTCGTTCGATTGTGGAAAATAACAACCATCTGAATACAGTTTCAAAGCAACTCCTTTTTCTTTGAGCCAATGAACCATTTCCTGACTTGAGAATTGATGAAATGCTTTTTTTAAAAAGCGTTCTCCACGCGGATAATTTTTTGAAAGCTCTGCTGGTTCAGAAAGAACGTTGGTTACATTACACCTTCCACCGCCAGAAATTTTGACTTTTGCCAAAGGTGTTTTTCCTCTTTCTAAAATGACAATTTTCGCATTTGGGTAACTTTTTTTGGCTTGCATAGCAGCAAAGCATCCCGCTGCTCCACCTCCAATAACGACTAAATCTACTGATTTCATTTGAACAAAAGTACTTAAAAAAGTAAAGGCCAGAATTTCTTCTAGCCTTTTCCCCTTAACCTGTAAACGTTAATAATTGATCCGTTATTTAAGTAAACGGTAATGTTTGAATAAGGTTACAAATTGATAAATTATTTTTTAGGAGCTGTTTGTCCACCATAGTCTAATCTTTTGGCTTTCAAATATCTAGGCACATAATATTTACTTCCATTAAAAGTGTCAATCGTTACTCCTTTAGAAGTAGATGAGTGAATGAATTTAATTGTTCCGTCTGGTTTCACTTCGCAAACCATAGCAACATGTCCAACAGATCCAGTGCTTGTGCTTCTTCCTTTAAAAAACATCAAATCGCCGGGTTGAAGATCTGCTAGTTTAATGGTTTTACCGAATTCAGCCATTGCAGGAGAAGAACGCGACAATTCGATGCCGAAATTTCCCATAACATAATTAATGAAACCTGAGCAATCGAAACCGGAAGGAGTTGCTCCTGCATAACGATATGGAGTTCCTAAAAACTTTTTAGCAAACGATATTATTTGTTCAACTTCTTCGTTAATCGGAACAATAGAATCCTTTGAAGATAAATTAGTTGTGTCATTTATATGATTCGATGTAACTTGAATCGAATCTGTTTTCTGCTGACTAAAACTAAAGTTTGAATTTAGTAATAGAAAGAATGAAAAAAATGCATATTTTAGCCCTGTTATTTCAAACATGACGCGAAGATAGTTATTTTATTAAATAAACCAAAACTCTCATTTTGAGCAAATTAGACAATATAGAATTATCTAAACTCTATTATTCAATAGGTGAAGTGTCAATTATATTTGATGTAAATGCTTCATTAATAAGGTTTTGGGAGAAAGAGTTTAATGTAATTAAGCCAAAGAAAAACAAAAACGGAGCACGATTATTTACTGTTAAAGACATTCAAAATTTTAACAAGATTTATGAATTAGTCAAAGAAAATGGCTACACACTTGAAGGTGCTAAAAAAGCTTTGAAATCTAAAGTGAAAACTTTAGACGTTGTTGATATAACAAATGAATCTAGCGGAAATTTAATTGAAAAATTGGAGGGAATTAAAAAGAAATTAATTGCTCTAAAGTCTGTTAATCATTAGTTTGACTTTAATTCGAAAAACACTTTCTTTCTAAACTACAAATGAGAAACATTTAATTGGAACTGTAAACGGATTTTATATATCCAAGAGAATCATAAATTAACTCTTCGCTCACTTCAACATCCCATTTACTTGCCCCAATGCCATTTAAAAGAATAATTTTAATTTTCCCTTTGTCGTTTTTCTTGTCGTGGTAAACCAATTCAACCATTTCTTTTCGTTCCTCGTCGTTCAAAAATATGGGTTCGTATAATTGTGAAATGTAACGGCAAATTTCTATAAGTTCACGTTCGCTTAAACTATTCAGCTTAAATGAAATATAAGATTCTGCAATAATTCCCAATGCAACTGCATGTCCGTGTGCGATAGGTTCATCTGAATCTAAATAAAAGCCTTCAATTGCATGACCAACAGTATGACCAAAGTTTAAAACTTTTCGTAAACCTTTTTCAAATGGGTCATCTCCAACAACTTGTGCCTTTATTCCAACTGAAAGCGCAAGTAAGTTTGTTAAATCTTGGTAATCTAATAAATTAGCGGGGTCAATTGTTATCAATACTTCCCACAATTCTTTTTTAGCTATTAAACTGTGTTTAATTATTTCTGCATACCCATTAATTAATTCTTTCGTTTCCAAGGTTGAAAGAAAACGCGAATCTATATAAATAGCTCTAGGGTCTTTAAAAACACCTAATTCATTTTTTAACGAACCTAAATTTATACCTGTTTTCCCTCCAACAGAAGCGTCAACCATTCCGAGTAACGAAGTTGGAATATTGACAAATGTTATTCCACGTTTAAAAATAGAGGCAATAAATCCACCCATATCGGTTACCAAACCACCTCCTAAATTGATAATCAAATCATTTCTAGAGATGTTGTATTCTGAAAGCGCTTGTAAAACTTGAAAACAAACCTCCATTACTTTATTGTCTTCTCCTGCAGGAAGCAACATCACTTCGGCTTCTTCTAAAGCTGGAAAAGTGGTAATTAGATACTCTAAACAATGATCGTGCGTGTTGTCGTCTACAATAATTATCTTACGAGCTTCTTTGTAAATTACAGATATCAAGTTCTCAAAGCTACCCCCTTCCAGGTTGCCTATTTCGATAGAACTGTTTTCGAGCGAAAAATGAATCACATTAGAAATGTTAGAATTGTATTAAATTTCATTTAAAATTATTTATTTTTCTCTGAATCTAGGTTATTTTTGTACTATGATTTCATTCAATAATACGGAAATTGCCTTTAAACATCAGTCTAACAAAGACTTAAGAAGAGCAAATTTTCTTTTCACAGTAATCGCTAATCCGTTTTTAGTGAAAATTGGTAAAGGTGCAACGCGTTTTTGCCTTAAAATCGGACTTCCTATCAATGGAATAATCAAAGCAACAATCTTTAAACAATTCTGTGGAGGTGAAACAATTGACGAATGTACACCAACAATTGATAAGATGTGGAAACACAATGTTGGAACTATTTTAGATTATTCTGTTGAAGGAAAAACATCTGCTGAAGATTTTGAAGCAACAACAAAAGAAATAATTGCAACAATTACGAAAGCAAAAAGCAACTTAGCCGCAATTCCATTTGCAGTGTTTAAAATTACTGGTATAACTCGTTTTGGATTATTGGAGCAAACAAATAAATCTACCGAAAACTTGAGCGCTGAAATTCAGATTGAATATGCTGAAACTGTTGAACGAATAAACCGCATTTGCAAAGCTGGTTTTGATGCTGGTGTTCCAGTTTTTATTGATGCGGAAGAATCTTGGATTCAAGATGTAATTGATAGAATTTCACATGAAATGATGTTGAAATACAACAGCGAAAAAGCAATTGTTTTCAATACAGTTCAAATTTATCGCCACGATAGATTAGATTTCCTTAAGAAAAGCGTTGATTGGGCAAAAGAAAACAAGATCAATTACGGAGTAAAACTTGTTCGAGGTGCGTATATGGAAAAAGAACGAAAACGAGCTGAAGAAAAAGCATACCCCTCACCCATTCAGGCAAATAAAGAAACTTGCGACAAAGATTACAACGAAGCTTTAGATTTTTTAACGGATAATCCCACTTCTATTGCACTTTGCGCCGGAACTCACAATGAGGATTCGTCTGCCTTTTTAGCAGATTTAATGGATAAAAAAGGTGTTGCAAAAGACAATAAACGCTTTTATTTTGCTCAGTTACTCGGAATGAGCGATCATATCTCCTATTCACTTGCTAACGCTGGTTATAATGTAGCGAAATATGTTCCATATGGACCGGTAAAAGAAGTAATTCCTTATTTATTTAGAAGAGCAGACGAAAACACTTCCGTTAAAGGTCAAACTGGTCGCGAATTGGGCTTAATTCGTCAGGAGAAGAAACGTAGAAAATAACTTTCTTTCCTATTCCTACTGAATAACTATCTTTGCATAAATTTTCTCTATGTTACCAAGTGTTCAGTTACTTCCTTCCAAAATTCAAACAATAGAAAGAAAACATCCGTGGATTTTTTCTGGCGCTCTCAAAAATATGCCAACCGATGTGGAAGATGGAGCAGCTATCGATGTTTTAGATAAAAGAGATAATTTCCTTGCACGCGGACATTTTAATCAAGGTTCAATTGCCGTTCGTGTTTTAACTTTCAAAGACGAAGCAATTGATCAGTCTTTTTATACGAGAAGAATTGGTGATGCAATAGAATTGAGAAAAAAATTGAATTTGTTTCGTGAAGACAATTCAATTTGTAGATTGGTTCACGGAGAAGGCGACGAACTTCCGGGTTTAATTATTGATTTCTACGGAGGTGTTGCAGTAATTCAATGTCACAGTGTTGGCATGTTCTTACAAATAGATTTGATTGTTGAAGCTTTAAAAAAGAATCTGAAAAAAGAATTAAAAGCCGTTTACAATAAATCTAAAGAAACTTTACCTGCTCGAATTGAAGCAATTGATGCGTATTTGTTTGGTTCTGTTGACGTTCCGCATATAGCTTTAGAAAATGGAGTGCGTTATAATTTAGATTGGATAAACGGACAGAAAACTGGTTTTTTTATTGATCAACGGGAAAACAGAGCATTGCTAGCAAAATATGCTAAAGATAAAAAAATTCTGAATACATTTTGTTATTCCGGCGGATTTTCAGTTGCTGCGCTTGAAAAAGGAGCACGAGAAGTTCATTCCTTAGATTCATCAAAAAAAGCAATTGAATTAACAGATGCAAATATTTTGTTGAATGGTTTTGAGAAAAAACATACATCAATTGTAGCAGATGCAATGGTTCATATTCGAACAATGGGTGAAGATTACGACATTATTATTTTAGATCCGCCAGCATTTGCAAAACATAGAGACAAACGTCACCAAGCAATTCAAGGTTATAAACGTTTGAATATGATGGCGATGCAACACATTCGACCTGGGGGTTTACTAATGACCTATTCTTGTTCTCAGGTTGTAGATAAATTTTTATTCAACAATACGATTATTGCTGCAGCAATTGAAAGTGGTCGTTCTGTTAAAATATTGGAACAATTACATCAACCAGCAGATCATCCTGTGAATGCATTTCATCCTGAAGGTGAATATTTAAAAGGTCTGCTTTTACAAATTATTTGATGTTAAATTATTCGTATAAAGGAATTTTAACTGTTGCGTTACCAATGATGTTGAGTGGTTTCATTCAATCTGTCATTTCAATAACTAACGCTGCTTTTCTAGGACATTATTCGAAAGGCGCATACGATGCAGCCAGCACTGGAGGATTGTGGTATATCACAATTTATATGATTTTCATTGGTCTGAACGATGGCGCTCAAATTCGAATGGCGCAATTTATAGGCGAAAAAAAACCAAACAAATTTGCTGCTGTTTTTCAATCGAATGCTTTAATTTTAGCTATTTGCGGAGTTTTTCTTTTTTTATGTGTGCAATTTTTTGGCGAACAAGCAATGTATTCCGTTGCACGCGACAAAGTTTTGGCAAAAGAACAGTTTCAGTTTTTAGAAATTCGAAGTTATGCTTTCTGGAGCGCTATAATTTCTTTAAGTATTCAAGCAAAATTTCTAGCAACTGGCAAAACCAGATATGTTTTGTATTATTCTTTACTCGTTGCATTCGGAAATTTACTCATGGATTATGTTCTTATTTTTGGTAAGTTCGGATTTCCAGAATTGGGTTTACGTGGAGCGGCTATTTCTTCCACTTTAGCTGAAATTTTGGGGATGGTTTTTTATCTTTCAACTTTGATTTTTGGAAAAATGCGCAAAGAATTTCCACTTTTAGTAAAAAACTGGATTACTTCTGCTGAAATCAGATCAAACATTAAAATTGGAGCTCCACTTCTTCTTCAAGGATTTATTGCACTTTCAGTTTGGACCGTTTTTTTTACTTGGATCGAACAAATGGGAAGCGAAGAATTGACAATCTCTTTGAACATTCGGCATATTTACTTTTTGGCTTTCATACCAGTTTGGGGATTTGCAGGGGCAACAAAAACATATATCGCACAATATTTAGGTGCGAAGCAATATGATAAACTACCAATTATTCAGCGCAGAATTCAAATTCTTTGCGTTTCATTCTTATTATTGGTGTTTCACGGAGCTTTTCTCTACCCCGAGAAACTCATCTCTATTATAAACAGCGATCCTGTTTGTATTGCAAAAAGTGCAGTTATACTTAGAATTGTTGCTGGAGCAATATTAATTTATGGTGTGAGTTCTGTTTATTTTCAAACAATTTCGGGTAGCGGAAACACACGCGTTACATTTTATGTAGAATGCGTAGCAACGTTTTTCTACATTCTATTTGCCTATATTTTCATTAAAGTAAACGCATATTCTTTAGAAGTAGTTTGGCTCGTTGAATACATTTACTTTATTGTAATGGGAAGTGTTTCCTTTTTATATTTGAAATTTTTTAATTGGCAAAAACGCGATGAATAAGTTAAGAGTTGTATTTATGGGTACTCCGCAGTTTTCTGTTGGAATAATGCAAGCGGTAAAATCAAGTGGAATCGAAATTGTTGGAGCAGTAACGGTTGCAGACAAACCTGCAGGCAGAGGAATGCAATTAAGTAAAAGCGCTGTTAAAATTTATTGTGAAGTAGAAGAAATTCCTGTTCTACAACCTATTAGTTTAAAAGACGAAAATTTTTTAGCTGAATTAAGAAATTTTCAAGCAGATATATTTGTAGTAGTTGCTTTTCGAATGTTGCCCAAAGTTGTGTGGGATATGCCCACAAAAGGCACATTTAATTTACACGCATCTTTACTGCCAGATTACCGTGGTTCTGCTCCTATTAATTGGACAATCATTAACGGAGATCAAAAATCGGGTTTAAGCACTTTTTTTATTGACGATAAAATAGATACTGGCGAAGTTATTCTTCAAGTAGAAATGAAAATTACTGAAAACGAAAACGCAGGAAGTTTGCACGATCGAATGATGGAACTTGGAGGTGAATTGGTTGTTGATACATTAAATAGTATTGAAGCAAATGTTGTTAAAACAATTCCTCAATCAGAAATTGGCGGTTCTGAAATTCGTTTAGCCCCAAAGTTGTTTAAAGAAAACACAAAAATTGATTGGTCTGCAAATGTGCAAACCATACATAATTTAGTGAGAGGTTTATCGCCTTTTCCTGTTGCTTGGACAATTTGGGAAAACCAGAAAGGCGAATCAAAGAATGTAAAAGTATTTGAAACACGAATTCATTCTTTCGAAGAACGAACAAATTTAGCTCACCTTTATTCAGAAAACAACCAACTCTTTTTTGAAAATAATTTCGGAATAATCGAAATTTGTTCTTTTCAAATAGAAGGAAAGAAGCGAATAGATGCTGCTTCTTGGTTGGTTGGCAACGAAATTGATGCCTGGAAAATAAACTAACATCTGCTATTTACGCGCAAAATGAGGGGCAAAACACCCGTGGTTATTAACAAATGGCCATTTTTTTCAACATTTTTGGCACTTTTGCGTGTTTTTTCTTGTATGGCTGGGTTTTTCACATACTTTTGTCGAGTTAATCTTTAGTAGAAATAATTTAATAAACCAAACTATGAACAAAGCAGAATTAATTGATGCGATGGCTGCAGGTGCAGGATTGTCGAAAGCAGATGCAAAAAAAGCATTAGATGCATTTGTAGACGCAACAGGTAACGCGATGAAAGCAGGAGATCGTATCTCTTTAGTTGGATTCGGATCTTTTTCAGTTTCTAAACGTGAAGCAAGAATCGGTCGTAACCCACAAACTGGTAAAGAAATCAAAATTGCAGCTAAAAACGTTGTACGTTTCAAAGCTGGAACTGACTTAGTAACTAAAGTTAACTAAGAAAAACTTTAAGTTTAGAAAATCCTTCTCGTTTGAGAGGGATTTTTTTTGTCCTAAATTGAATGAAATTATGAGTGAAAAGCTTAAAAACGCATTGTATGAGTTAATTCCTCTTGAAAAAAAGGAATTATTCGATAAAATTAGTTCAGAACGAACGCGTTACTTGACCGTTTTATTAGAAGACATTTATCAAGAACACAATGCAAGTGCTATTCTTCGAAATTGTGATTGCTTTGGAATTCAAGAATTACATGTTATTGAGCAAACAAACAAGTATAAAGTTCAACGCGATATAGCTCGCGGAGCAGGAAAATGGGTAGATATAATTCGCCATAAAGAAAGCGAAACACCACAATTAGATGCGCTTAAACAGTTAAAAGAAAAAGGATACAAAATTGCTGCGCTAACTCCCGATGCTGCAGAATTCGATATTTATTCACTTCCAATTGACCAGCCACTTGCGCTCTCATTCGGAACTGAATGGAAAGGAATTTCAGATGAAATGCGCGAAATTGCAGATTACAAAGTCAAAATTCCGATGGTTGGTTTCACTGAAAGTTTTAACGTTTCTGTTTCTGTTGCGCTTTGTTTACAAGCGCTTCGTAGAAGATTAGAACTTTCAGAATTTAACTGGAAATTAAATCCTGTTGAACTACTCGAGTTACGAATAAAATGGTGCTCAAAATATTTGCGAAACGGTGAACTTGTTCGAAGAGAACTGGAAAGAAGAATTCAAGAAGAATAAGCTCAACTACTTTTTAAAACGAATAAAACACGATGCTTTAAGATTTTTAGCAGACTTTATTCTATGAAGTCTAAGTCTTTCCCATGTGTTTCCTCACTAGTTAATACTGAAACTATACAAACTGCAAACACAATAATTCCGACAATTGCAGCTGAAAGTAAAACGGAAATATTTATTTCTTTCAACCAATTAAATCCAAATGCCATAACGATTACCATTCCACGCACAAAATTAGGAATTGTAGTGGTTGCAGTTGACCGAATGTTCGTTCCAAATTGCTCAGCAGAAAGTGTCACAAACATTGCCCAATATCCGGTTCCGAATCCGAACCAGCAACACAGAAAATAATACATTTCTTTCGAATGAATTGTACCTGAAAGAAGCCAAACAACACTAATAGACGTGAAGGCAATCATCCATAAAATGGCCCATCTTCTCGATTTTAACCAATGACTGAAAAAGCCAGAAAATAAATCTCCAAAAGAAATACCTACATAACCCCACATAATTGCATCTCCTGGTTTTATATCTTCTATTCCCAAAGCTGCTCCAAACTCGTCAGATTTCATCGCTAAAATTCCGATACAAAACCAAGTTGGCAAACCGATTGCAACGCATTTTAAGTATTTAAACAAACGTTTGCCATTTGTAAACAACATGAAAAAATTTCCTTTCGAAACTTTGATTTCTTTTACGTGCGCATACAAGCCCGATTCTAATACACCCAATCTCAAAAAAAGCAAACACAATCCCATTCCTCCTCCAATGAAATAAGACATCGACCAACTCTCAGTTGTAACATAAGTTAAATTCGCAAAAACTGCTCCAGACAAACCAAATCCGGCAACTATTGAAGTTCCAAGAGCTCGTAATTCTTTTGGTAGAACTTCAGCAACAAGTGTAATTCCTGCGCCCAATTCTCCAGCTAAACCAATGCCAGCTATAAATCTAAGTGCAAAATAAGAATTCGTTAAAAACTCTTTGTCTTTCGGAAAATATGGAAGAAATCCACAGGCAATATTCGCCAAAGAATAAATCAATATGGAACCAAATAAAACAGATAAACGCCCCTTTTTGTCGCCTAAAATTCCCCATAGAATTCCACCTAAAAGTAAACCGCCCATTTGCCAATTCATGATTTCTCCACCAATTGTTTTTGTTTCATCTAAAGTAAAGCCAAGTGCGTTTAAACTGTCAACCCGAACAATACCGAATAAGACCAAATCATACACATCAACAAAATACCCTAATGCTGCAACCACTACTGGTAAAGATAATAAGAGTTTGTATGATTTCTTTTTACTTAACGTTTCCATGTTTCGAAATTATACATTCTCACATTAATCTATGTACTTGCAAGTGATTATTTTAGTTTTTTACTTACTTTTAGAAAAAAAAACCTATGGATTTAAATTCAATACTCAAAAACGAACAGTTGAAAAGTATGCTAACCAAATTCGGAATAAGTGAATCTCAAGCTAGCTCTGTTTTGAACATGGCAGTTTCAACAATTAAAAAGAAATTCGATAAAGAACCAGCAAAAGTTTCTAGTCTTTTATCCGAAAATCCGAATACGGACGATGACAATAACTTAGCTCAAGGATTGGATAGCGATTTTATTTCTGGATTAACTAGTAAATTAGGTTTGCCAGCTTCGTTGACTGCTCAATTAAAGGGTCAGGCAATGCCACAGGTTATTAATTCGCTTTCTGGCGGACTCTCGTCGACTGGAAAAAACAATCAAGACGGAATTATGGGAATGCTTGGTGGTTTCCTCGATAAAATTGATGGCGATGGAGTTAAAAACAATGGCGGCGGACTTTTAAAAAAGATTTTTAGTTTCTTCGGGAAAAAATAATTTTAAAATTTCTAGACTATTTTAAAACTAAATGAATGCGTGACATGCACGCATTTTTTACGATGAATAAAACAGAAGACGAAAAATTCATGCAAAGAGCACTTCAACTTGCTAAAATTGGAGGTGTTAGAACAGCGCCTAATCCGATGGTTGGTGCAGTAATTGTTCACAATAATATTATTATTGGTGAAGGATATCATGAAAAGTTTGGCGAAGCACATGCTGAAGTGAATGCCGTAAATTCAGTTAAAAATAAAGAATTATTAGCTCTATCAACCATTTATGTTACGCTTGAACCTTGTGCGCATTTCGGGAAAACACCTCCTTGTGCAGAATTATTAATTAAATCTGAATTTAATCGCGTAGTTGTTGCTTGCAAAGATCCGTTCTCTGAAGTAGCTGGAAAAGGATTTGAATTACTAAGAAATGCAGGAATTGATCTCGAAATTGGTGTTTGTGAAACAGAAGCATTGCATTTGAATCGGAGGTTTTTTACTTTTCATCAAAAAAAACGTCCGTTTGTTATTTTGAAATGGGCGCAAACCTCTGATGGCTTTATTGATATAGAGAGAAATGAAATGTCTGAAGTGCAAGTGAATTGGATTTCATTGCCTGAAACTAAAATTCACACGCACACACTTCGTTCTCAAGAATCGGCCATACTTGTGGGCTGTAAAACTGTTAATTCAGATAATCCGAGTTTAACAACTCGAGCAGTTCAGGGCTCTCACCCACTTCGAATTGTGCTCGATCCGAATAATAAAATCAATCCTTCCAGCAAAGTGATCTCAGACGAGTTTCCTTCAGTTATTTTTTCAAAAGATAGAAACGAATTGATAGAGAACAAAGAATGGATTTCTATAAACGACTATTCAGTCAGTTTAATTTTAACGAAACTATATAATCTAAAAATTCTTTCAGTAATAATTGAAGGTGGAGCTTTCACAATTCAACAATTTATTGATG